>OMRS01000202.1 GCA_900313545.1 uncultured Eubacteriales bacterium
CACCCCCATCGCCATGGACGAGAAGCTCCGCTTCGCTATCCGCGAGGGCGGCCGTACCGTGGGATCCGGCGTTGTCACCAAGATCATCGAGTAATTGTTTCCTCATCCGGCCTTCGGGCCGGATTTTTTTATTCGGTGCAGACAGAGGGCCAGGGAGTCCCTGTCCGGAACGGCGGAGGGAAGGAGTCCCAGGCAGGGAACAAACGGGGGCGCTGCAGGTGCAGCATCATATGTTTACTCGCCTCATAACAATAAAATAAAAATAATCAAAAATTCCGGGAATGCTTGTCAAATCCCGTGAAATAGAATAAAATAGATTGGATACAAAGCGATAGAAACATATAAGGAGAAAGCTCCATGAGGAATCTATCCTATCTGATGAAGCGAGCCGGCAAAATGGATTACCGGGCCATGCTGAAAACCGCCGGTGAAATCAGCCGGAAGACCGGAAAAAGCCGTCTGTGGCTGGTTCGGGACATGCTCCAGTGTGCTGTAAGGTATAATGCGGGCTATGTGGACTACAAGATTGCGCAGATGTATCGTCTGACGGATGAGCAGCGCGCCACCCAGATTACGCGGGGAATCTCCAATTCCATTGTGGCCAGGATGAACGACAAGAAGTTCTGGCACTTTTTCGACAACAAGAATGAATTCAACGAACTCTTCCGCGCTCAGGTCCGACGGGAATGGATTGACATTCGCAGCGCGGACGCAAAAAGCTTTGCGGCATTCCTGCAGGGCAAGGGGGACCTGATCTGCAAGCCCATTGACGGCTCCAGCGGAAAGGGAATCCAGAAGGTGACCCCGGAGGAGTATGACAATCCGGCGGCACTGCTGGACCGTCTTCGGGGAGAAGGCATCGGCATCGTGGAGGAGAAGGTCATTCAGCATGAGGTGCTCTCCGCCCTGTGCCCCACAAGCGTCAATACCATCCGGGTGGCCACGATGCTGGGCGACAAGAAGGAAGGCATCGTGTATGCCTATATCCGCATCGGCAATGGGAAGGTGATGGACAATGTGGACTGCGGCGGCATGGCGGCGCCCGTGGATATTGGGACGGGGGTCATCTGCGGCGTGGGAGCCACCAAGGCGGGAGACACGTATGAGAACCATCCCATGACGGGGACGCGTATTCCGGGGACTCAGATCCCCTACTGGACGCAGATTCGGGAGATGTGCGAGGCTGCCATGCATAAGGTCCCGCAGGTGCGGTTTGTGGCCTGGGACGTGGCGGTGACTCCGGACGGGCCGGTCTTTATCGAGGGCAATTCCTTCCCGAGCCATGCCATTCCCCAGTTTGCGGCGCATTTCCCGGACGGCATCGGGATTCTGCCGCGCTTTCAGGAGTTCATTGACCTATGATCTGTACCCTGTGCCCCCGCAGGTGCGCCGCCGAGCGCACTGAGGAAACCGGGCGGGGAGTTTGCAGCGAGGGAACGCTGCCCCGCATTGCCAGGGCAGCCCTGCACCGGTGGGAGGAGCCCTGCATCAGCGGCCGGCACGGCAGCGGTGCGGTGTTCTTCAGCGGCTGTCCCCTGCGCTGCCGCTATTGTCAGAATGAAGAAATCAGCAGGGGGAGGGCCGGAGAGGTCGTCTCCTGTGAGCGGCTGGCCGATATTTTCAGGGAACTGGAGGAGCAGGGCGCCGAAAACATCAATCTGGTCACCGCTGGGCATTTCGCCCCTGCGGTCATCCGGGCGCTGTCCATCTACCGCCCGCGGGTGCCGGTTGTCTTCAACACCAGTGGCTATGAAAGCCTGGAGACGCTCAGAAGCCTGGAGGGTCTGGTGGACATCTATCTGCCGGACCTCAAATATCTGGATGAGAAGACGGCGGCCTGGCTGTCCGGGGCGGCTGATTATCCCCGGGTGGCGGTGGCCGCCATTCACGAGATGATCCGCCAGACGGGTCCGGCGCTGCTGGATGAGGAGGACCGGATGATCTCGGGGACGCTGATCCGGCATCTGGTGCTTCCCGGCATGGTGACCAGGAGCCTTCAGGTGCTCACCTTCATCCGGGACGAGTTTCCCGGAATTCCGGTGTCCGTGATGGGGCAGTACATTCCCTGCGGGGAAGCCCTGGACATTCCGGGACTTGACCGGAAGCTGACAGGGAAGGAATACGCGCGGGTCATCCGGCACGCCGCTCAGATCGGGCTGGAGGGATTCAGGCAGATGGCGGGAGCGGACAGCCGGTGCTATGTCCCCGCGTTTGACGGAACGGGAGTCAAGGAGAAAAACAGATGAACAGTTGTCTGAGGGCCGCGGATATCCTGCTGCCTCGAAAGGGGACAGATCTGTCCCGCTGGCCGGTGGTGGCCTGTGACCAGTTTACGGGACGTGAGGCCTACTGGAGGGAAGCTGAGCGGATCGTGGGCGACGCCCCCAGCACCCTGAACCTGATCTTTCCGGAGGTCTGGCTGGGCTGCGGAGGGGAGGATGAACGGATTTGCCGCATCAACCGCGCCATGGAAGAGGCGGAGCGCTCCGTGCTGGAGGTGGCGGTCAGGGACGGATTTGTGCTGGTGCGCCGCTCGTGTCCGGGAGGCGTGCGGCTGGGACTGGTGGGCAAAATCGATCTGGAGGACTACGATTACCGTCCGGGAGCGGGAACGCTGATCCGGGCGACGGAGGGGACCATTCTCTCCCGGATCCCTCCCAGGGTGAAGATCCGGGAACATGCTTCCCTGGAACTTCCCCATATCATGATGCTGCTGGATGACCCCTGCGGACGTCTGATTGAGGCGCTGGACGCGCGGCGCGGGGAAATGCGAAAGCTCTATGAGACCGAACTCATGCTGGAGGGCGGTCATCTGGAGGGATACGCGGTGGAAGGACCTCTGGCCAGGGAGACGGAGGAGGTCATCTCGCAGCTGCAGGCGGCCTGCGGGGGCTTTTTCCTGGCGGCGGGGGATGGAAACCATTCCCTGGCCACCGCCAAAGCCTGCTGGCAGATGCGGAAGGAATCCCTGAGCGAACAGGAACAGCTGGAGGACCCCGCCCGCTTTGCCCTGTGCGAGGTGGTCAATGTGCACAGCCCGGCGCTGGTGTTCAGGCCCATTCACAGGATCCTTGAGGGTGAGGGGGCACAGCAGCTGCATGCGGCATTCAAAGAGAATGTCCGCTCATGCGGCATGGAGCTGGTTCCCGGGGAGGAAATTCTCCTTCTGGACGGACAGGGCAGGCACCCGCTTTCGGTTCAGGGCCGGGGGGACCGGCTCCCGGTGGATGTGCTGCAGGCCTGCCTGGATGCCTTCCTGGAGGCGCACCCTGCAGTAACGATTGACTACCTCCACGACAGCTCGGACGTGGAGGCGGCGGTGGCGCGGGGCGGCGTGGGCATGCTGCTGCAGCCCATGGACAAATCGGCCCTGTTCCCGGCGATTTCGGCCGGGGGCGTCCTGCCCCGAAAGACCTTCTCCATGGGTGAGGGCAACGAGAAGCGTTATTACATGGAATGCCGCAGAATCCGGCGGACACGGTGAAGGCGGCACACCAGGTTGAAGGGAAGAACGTTTCAGGAAGGGAGAAGAGAAGATGAAGAGGAGAACAAAAATCGTCTGTACAATCGGACCGGCCACGGACAGCGAGGAGATGATGTCCAGACTCATGGATGCAGGCATGAATGTCTGTCGTCTGAACATGTCTCACGGATCCTATGAGGAGCAGGCCGCCCGCATCAGCATGATCAAGAAGCTGCGCGCGGAGAAAAACCTGCCTATTGCCATCATGCTGGATACCAAGGGTCCTGAAGTGCGCACCTGCACGCTGAAAACCGGCAGGGTGAAGCTGGAGGCGGGCCAGGAGTTTACCCTGACCACACGGGAGCTGGAGGGGGATGAACACATCGTCAGCGTGACCCATATGCGCCTTCCGGAGCTGGTGGGTCCCGGCGTCCGGATTCTCATTGATGACGGTCTGCTGTCCCTGGATGTGCTGCGTGTGGAATGCGGGACGGAGATCGTGTGCAGGGTGGTCAACGGCGGCGAACTGGGGAACCGGAAGGGCATCTCCGTACCGGAGGTGGACCTGCAGCTGGATGCCATCTCCGACAAGGACCGCGCGGATATCCTCTTTGGAATCGGGCAGGGCATCGACCTGATCGCGGCGTCCTTCGTGTGCCGTCCCTCGGATGTGCTGACCATCCGCAAGCTCTGCACGGACAACGACGCAGGCTACATGAAGATCTTTTCCAAGATCGAGAACCGCATGGGCGTGGAGAATTTCTCCGAGATCCTCAAGGTCTCCGACGGCATCATGGTGGCCCGGGGAGACCTGGGCGTCGAGGTGGACATGGAGGAGGTGCCTCTGCTGCAGAAGCGCTTCATCCACCTGTGCAACGTGGCCGCAAAGCCGGTCATTACGGCCACCCAGATGCTGGATTCGATGATCCGCAATCCCCGGCCGACCCGGGCGGAAGCCAGCGACGTGGCCAATGCCATCATCGACGGTACGGATGCGGTCATGCTCTCCGGCGAGACCGCCGCGGGCAGATATCCCCTGGAATCGGTCAATACCATGGTGCGCATTGCCGAGTACATCGAGAAGCACCAGATGATCAACAACCGCTTCAAGCTTCAGCAGGAGGCGCTGCACAACACGGCGGCAAGGACCGTGGCCAACGCGGTGTCCTACTCCTGCTGCCAGATGGCCTCCGACCTGAACGCCGCGGCCATCATCACCCCCAGCAATTCCGGAACCACCGCCAGGATGGTGGCCCGCTTCCGTCCGGACTGCATGATCATCGCGCCCACGCCCAGCGAGCATGCCTTCCATCAGCTGGGGCTGTCCTTTGGCGTGACTCCCTGCCGCATGGAACTCAGCGGCGATACGGATGACCTGATTGCGGGCGCGGTTTCCGCGGCGGAATCTGCCGGGTACGTGAAGGCCGGGGACATCGTCATCATTTCCGCCGGCGTTCCCACGGGCGTGTCCGGCACCACCAACCTGATCAAGGCCCATATCGTGGGCAATGTGCTGCTGCGGGGCATCGGCATCGGATCGGGCGCGGCCAGCGGACGGGTGTGCATCGTCAACACCCTGAGCGATCTGGAAAGCTCCTTCAACCCGGGAGATATCGTGGTCACCAAGATGACCAATGCCAGCATGCTGCCCTATCTCCGCCAGGCGTCCGCCGTGGTGGTGGAGGGCACGGAACGGGAGTGCCATGCATCCATCACCTGTGAGGCCCTGGGCATTCCGCTGCTGATTGACCGGACCTGTCAGGCCGTGCACATGATGAAAAACGGCATGATCATCACCGTGGATGCGGCAAAGGGCTACATCGTCAACATCAACGGGGCAAAATAACGGCATCCGGCAGGGCTTCGCCTGCGCCGGATGCGGGGGAAGAAACCAATGTCGGAAAAAACGGAGGCACGGTCCTACTCGGCCACGGCCAAGGAGGAACTGTGCCGGATTGAACCTGAAAACGTCTGCTGTCTGCTGGCGGAGCTCTCGGGCATCGTCTCCTCGGCCGGGTCGGTCCTGATCCGGCCGGGAGGCGGCAGGCGGCTGTTTGTGGAAACGGAAAACGAGGCGGTGGCCGCACGCACCGTGCGGCTGCTGCGGGATGTGTTTGATGTGCAGCCGGATGTCATGGACCTGACCCGGACAAGACTGGGCGGCCGCAGGGTCAGCCGGATGGTGCTGGAAGGGGACGAAGCGGTGTTCGTGCTGGAGGGCTGCGGCATCGACGTGCTGGGGAGGCGGAGTGTCCCCCATGACATCACCGCACGCAAATGCTGCCGCAAGTCCTTCCTGCGGGGCGTGTTCCTGGCATGCGGCTCCGTGACGGACCCGGACAAGGGGTACCACCTGGAGCTGGTGCTGGAGGATGAAAGCTTTGCCCAGTCGGTGCAGAAGCTCATCGCCCGCTTCGGTCTCAACGTCCACGTGACAGACCGGCGGCGCATGTCGCTGGTGTACCTCAAGGGCCAGGAGGATATCGGGGACATGCTCAGCCTGATCGGGGCCCAGAACGCCCGCTTTGCCATGGAGGATGTCTATATCCGCAAGGGGCTGAGGAACCAGGCCAACCGCGCGGTCAACTGCGACAGCGCCAACCTGGACCGGTCGGTGAACGCCGCCCTGCGGCAGACGCAGGCCATCGAGCTTGTGCTCTCCCGCATGAGCGAGGAAAGCCTGGGGCCCGTGCTGGCGGGGACGGCCCGGCTGCGTCTGCAGTATCCGGAAATGTCCCTGGATGAACTGGGGGCCATGTGCGAACCGCCGGTGGGCAAGAGCGGAATCTATCACCGGCTGAGGAAGCTGGAGGAACTGGCGGAGGAACTGAGAGGGATGTCCTGATACCATGATGCTGGGAGGAACGGAACGTGGAGCTGACGATCAGGGTTGGTCTGAAGGAGCTGCTGCTGACCAGAAAGGCGGCGGAGATTTCGACCTGCATGGGAGAATATGAATCACGGATTCTGATCAGGCACGAAAACAAGACGGTCAATGCAAAGTCCCTGATGGGGCTGATCTCCCTCGGAGTCTGCGAGGGACAACCTCTGACCATTGTGGCGGAGGGGGCAGATGAAGCCAAGGCGGTCCACAGACTTGCAGAACTGCTTGGCGCATAACAGGACCGCGTAAAGACGCGGCCGGGATTGAGGAGATACGAATCATGGGTAAGAAGAACCAACAGGAATTTGTACAGCACATCACTGCACGGAGCGAGGATTTCTCCCAGTGGTATACGGATGTGGTCCGTCTCGCGGATCTCATGGATTACACCCCGGTGAGGGGATGCATGGCCATCAAGCCTTACGGCTATGCCATCTGGGAGTTGATCCAGCATCAGATGGATGACGAGTTCAAGCGCACCGGACACAAGAACGTGTCCATGCCCATGCTGATCCCTGAGAGCCTGCTGCTCAAGGAGGCGGATCACGTGGAGGGCTTTGCCCCGGAAGTCGCCTGGGTCACCCAGGGAGGAACGGAGCAGCTGACGGAGCGCCTGGCCATCCGGCCGACCAGTGAGACCATCTTCTGCACCATGTATGCCAAGTGGGTCCAGAGCTGGCGGGATCTGCCCCTGCTGTACAACCAGTGGTGTTCGGTGATGCGGTGGGAGAAGACCACCCGTCCCTTCCTGCGCACCTCTGAATTCCTGTGGCAGGAGGGACACACCATCCACGCCACGGAGGAGGAGGCCCAGGAGGAGACCATGAAGATGCTCATGGTTTACCGGGATTTCTGCGAGAACGTGCTGTCGGTGCCTGTCTACTGCGGCCAGAAGAGCGAAAAGGAAAAGTTCGCCGGTGCCCGGGCCACCTATTCCGTGGAGGCCATGATGCAGGACGGCAAGGCGCTGCAGAGCGGCACCAGCCACAACTTTGGAACCAACTTCTCCGAGCCCTTCGAGATCAAGTTCCTGGATAAGGACGGTACCCAGAAGTATGCCTATGAGACCAGCTGGGGAACCAGCACCCGCCTGATTGGCGCCCTGATCATGACCCACGGCGACGAGCGCGGACTCAAGCTGCCTCCGAAGGTGGCGCCGGTGCAGGTGGTCGTGGTGCCTGTCGCTGCGCATAAGGAAGGCGTGCTGGAGGGAGCCCGCAGGGTGGCGGACGCGCTGAAGGCAGCCGGCATGCGGGTGGAATTCGATGACCGTGACAATGTGACTCCCGGCTGGAAGTTCAATGAGTGGGAGCTCAAGGGCGTGCCGGTGCGCATTGAGATCGGTCCCAGGGACCTGGCGGAAAACAAGGTGGTGGCCGTGCGCCGGGATACCTTTGAGAAGACCTCTCTGGAGATCGGGGGCCTGGAGCAGAAAGTGGCCGGCATGCTGGATCAGATCCAGAGGAACATGCTGGAGGTGGCCCGGGAATTCAGGGATACCCATACCAGGGACGTGCACAGCATGAAGGAACTGGGCGAACAGGTCAACGGCGGTTATGCCCGGGCCATGTGGTGCGGCGAGCAGGCCTGCGAGGATGAAATCAAGGAAAAGTTCAGCGCCACCTCCCGCTGCATGCCCTTTGACCAGACGCCCATCGACGAGGTCTGCGTATGCTGCGGCAAGCCGGCCAGAAAGCTGATTTATTTTGCGAAAGCCTATTGAGTGAGAGGAATGCCTGTGAATGAGCGAAGGCGGATCGCGCAGAAGGTGCCAGGGTGGGGAGTCCCCGCCCTGGCGCTGCTGTTCATTGTCCTGTGTTTCGTCTCCGGAATTCTGGACCGCAGGGTGACATGGGACCTCATGAAGCCGGGACAGCTGCACGGACTGAACATTGTTGCACCTTACCAGAGAAGCGCGGGCGAAGGAACCGGGACCCTGAATTCGGGGCCCGGGCTGAACCTGCCTGCCGGAGACTACCCTTTGAGATGGACAATCACAGGGGACGGGGAAAACCGGCTGCGCTTCACCTGCAGCAACGGCGCGCTGCTGGAACCGGGAGAAGTGCGCCTTGAACCGGGCGAGGCGCAGGGCGGATGTGTGCTGCACGTGCACGAGATGGCGGAGAATGTTCAGATCCTCATCGACTTCCTGGAAGGGAGTACCATCCGGGTGGAGGAGATGACCCTCACCAGCCCGCCCTACAGCGACCATGTGATCACCCTGGCCCTGGTGCTGGGGGTCCTGTGTCTGATCTGGGAGGGAATCCGCAGGGGGGCTGACCTGCGGAAGGCGGCCTTTGTGCTGCCCATTGCCTTTGCGGTGGCATATGCCTCCGTGCCCTCCTTCAGGGACAATGTCTCCTGGGTGCATGACACCATCTTTCACATGGCGCGCTTTTGCAACCTGGCGGATGGTCTGGCGGGGGGACAGTTTCCGGTGCGCTGCGGCGGATGGTCCTACAACGGATACGGCGCCGTCACCTCGGTGTTCTATTCCGATTTCTTCCTCTATCCGGGTGCGCTGCTTCTGCTGCTGCGCGCCCAGCCCTGCTATGTGATGAACCTGTACATGATCGCGCTCAATGCCATCGCGGCTGCGGCCATGTACCACTGCGCAAGGCGGATGCTGGGGGACCGCACGGCGGCCGTGTGCGCCTCCATTCTCTATACGCTGGCCATTTACCGTGTCACGGATGTGTATGTGCGCTGCGCCCTGGGCGAGGCAACCGCCATGAGCTTCCAGCCCATCCTCCTGGAAGGCCTGTGGGAGCTGGTGGCCGGGGACCGGAAGAAATGGTACAAGCTGTCCCTGGGCGCCTCGGCGGTGCTGCTGAGCCACATGCTGTCCACCCTGATTCTGGCGGTGGTGACCGTGGGGACCTTTGTGGTCTTCCTTCCGCGGATTCTTCGTGAAAAACGGCTGTCGGGGTGGTTCAAGGCTGCGGGGCTGTCGGTGCTGCTGTGCCTGTTCTTCCTGGTGCCGCTGCTGATGTTCAGCATGCAGGGCATGGGCGCGGAGGATATCCGCGGCAAGCCTTATCTCAACGCCATTTCCCCGGCCCAGCTGTTTTTATGGGGGATCGGGGACCTGCCGGTGGACCTGCTGGACAAATCCCTGGCGGACATTCCCGCGGAGCCCGGACTTCCTGCCCTGCTTGGCTGCGTGCTGCTGCTCATGGCGGCGGCTTCCGGCAGGAAGGAGCAGCGGGACAGGGAAGCCCTGGCGTGTCTGGGGGCGGGCATCATCTGCCTGCTGGTGTGCACCACCTGGTTCCCCTGGGCGCGCATGTCCAAGATGACAAACAAGCTGACGGACTACATCCAGTTTGCCTGGCGGTTCATGATGGCGGCGGTGATGTTCCTGGTGCCGGCGGCGGCATGGGGATACCGAAGATATCTTGGGGACAGCAGACTGATCATCCTGAGCAGCCTGCTGCTGAGCGTGATCATGATCCTGCCCACCACCGGGGAAAAGGTGCGGCAGTTTGACGGGATCAGCTACGGAGAGGTGTCCACGGCTTTCATCCAGACGCCGGAATATACCCTGCCCGGCACAAGATACGAGGAGACCGTGGACCGGACGGTGCATATCACCGGAAACGCGGAGCTGACGGAGTACAGCAAGCAGGGGACCCGCATTGACTGCAGGGTGCAGGCGGCGGAAGCGTCCGTTCTGGAATTCCCCCTCTTTGCCTTTGACGGGTACAGGGCGGAGCTGGATGGCCGGCAGCTGGAGGTGGATCAGGGAGAATATGCCCGCCTGAGGATCCGTCTTGCGCCGGGAGACTCCGGAAAGCTGAAGATCCGTTATGCGGGAAGGGGAATCTGGCGCCTGTCCGATCTGGTGACCCTGATGACCCTGGTCCTTCTGATCCGGCATATCCTGAGGGAAGGAAAAAAGGAAAGGAGAAGCCATGAAAGGACGGCATGTTAGAATCTGGCTGGTTCCTGTGCTGGCGCTTCTTGCGGTTCTTGCGGCCGGCATGAGCGGGATTCTGGACCGGCAGGAAACCTGGGCGGACCTGACGGACCCGGACGATGTGGACATGGTCTTCTTTGAAAACGGATTCCGCCAGAGCCTGGAGGAGGGAAACGAATACGGCGCGATCTCCAGCGGTCCCTGGTTCATCCTGCCGGCCGGTCATTACCGGGTGAAATGGACCATCTGGGGGGACGGGGATAACAGGATTGTGCTGGCGACCCAGAACCATGCCCGGATGGACCGCTCAGAGCACACGATTCCCGCGGGCATGGGGATCGGGGAGTTTGAGTTTGAGCTGATGGAACCGGCGGAGGGATTTGAGCTTCAGGTGTTTTTTGACCAGGGAACCCGCATCAATGTGGAGGATCTGCGCCTGTACAGTCCCCGCTACAAGGATGATGTCCTGACCCTGGCAGGTGTGCTGGCGGTTTTGTGCGTGCTGTGGGTGCGTCACTGCCGGGGAAGGTCGCTTTCCGAAGTGGCCTTCGTGCTGCTGATCGGCTTTGCGGTGCTGTATGCCTCGGCGCCTGCCCTGCGGGAGGGCACCACGCTGTATGTACGCACCCAGATGGAGGTGGGCCGGATCTGCAACCTGGCGGACGGCCTGCGCTCGCGGGGAATCCAGGCGCTGCTTCATCCGGTGCGCTGGGGAGGATACCTTTTCAACGGCTTTGGCTCCGTGGCTTCCGCAGTCATGCCGGATATGGCCCTGCTTCTTCCGGCGGGACTGCTGCTGCTGGGATGCTCGGTGCAGTATGCCCTCAACGCCACCTATATCCTCATGAGCGCGCTGTCGGCCCTGACCATGTACCGCTGTGCCATGGGGATCTTCCACCGTCGGTGGACGGCCGTGATGGCGTCCATTCTCTATGTGCTCTCGGCCTACCGGATTTCCTCGCTGTTTGTGTACGGAAACCTGGGGGAATCCGCGGTGCTGGCCCTGATGCCCCTGGTGTGCCTGGGAATCTGGCAGATTGTCCGCGGGGATGTGCGTCGTTGGCCGCTGTTTGCGGCGTCAGGTGCGCTCATGGTGCTGTGTGACCAGACGGGCGTGCTGGGACTGGGCCTGATGCTCACCGTGGCACTGGTGGGTGCAGGAAGGCTGCGCGAGGCAAAGCGCGCGGGCATGCTGGCGCTGTCGCTTCTGTTTGTGGCGGGGATCGCGCTGCACTGGATCGTGCCGGCGATGAGCTATCTGAAGGACGGCATCCAGACGCCCGGCCTGACCTCTGCGGGGGAACGGGCGGTCTCTCCGGCCCAGCTGCTTCTCTGGGGCCACGGGGAATACAAGGGATACTTCAGTGATCCGACCCTGACGCTGGGACCAGTGGAACCCGGACTGCTGACGCTGTGCGGCCTGGGGCTGGTGATCTGTGAAACCTGGCTGAAAAAACAAAGGGAGGCGGGCGGAAAGGAAGCCCTGCTGCTGCTTGCCTCAGGGCTTCTGGGACTTCTGGCGGCGATGGGAGGCCTTCCCCGGGCGGGCTCGGAAGCCACCACGGCGGGGGCGGTTTTCCTGACCTGGAGGATGGCAGGCCCGGCCATGACCTTCCTGTGTCTGTCCGCCGCCTGGGGCTTCCACAGCCTGGGCAGAAAATGGCCGGAGCTGACCACCCTTGCCGTGCTGGTGCTGGGCGTGTTTCTGATTCTGCCCACCACCACGGCCCAGCTGCGTACGGACAACTACCTGGGCTATGGACGCATTCCCAGAACCACCCCGTCGGATGCCCCCCGCCCTGCGGGTGCGGGACTTGACAGGGTGTATGAGAATCAACCCTTCCTGGAAGGCGGTGCGGACACGTCGGTGTCCATGACCCGTGACAGCCGGGAGATGAGGGTGAGCGTCAGTACCGGTGAGGAAGCCCGTCTGGTGCTGCCCCTGTTCCTGGTGGACGGCCTTCATGCGGAGCTGAACGGAAGTCCCGTTGCGCTGGAGGGCGCGGAAGGAAAGCGGGCTGCGGTGCGTCTGCCTGCGGTCAGAGACGGCCAGGTCCGGGTGTTTTATCAGGACAGGCCTGTCTGGCGGGTGCTCGACGGGGTGTCTTTGGCCTTTGCCCTGGGGCTGCTGGCCTTCAGCCTGAGGGGGTGTCCGGGTCTCCGGCGGCGCGGAAGGCCTGGCGGTTCAAGGAGTGGAGCATGAACAGAACAAACAGAGCAAGGCTCTGGATCCCGCTTGCTGTCCTGGCGGCGGCATGCGTGCTGGTGGTTCTGACGGGTATTCTTGACCGTCAGCAGGTCTGGGTCGACATGATGGAGGACTCGGTGCGCCAGCTTCGTCCGGGACGGCAGAGCCGTGAGGCAGGAGACCCCTACGGAATCCTGACTGAGGGACCGGGACTGACCCTGCCGCCGGGGGAATACCGCCTCAAGTGGATCATTGACTGTGACGGGGAGAACGTGATCCGGCTGAAAAGCAGCAACGACGTGGAGTTTTCCCCCTCTCAGCTCCAGGTTCTGCCGGGACGCGCGAACAATGAAGCCTTCTTTTCCTTTGAACGGACGGTGACGGACTTCACCATAGAGACGGAGTTTGCGGACGGCACATTCATCGAGATCCTGGACTTTCGGCTCTACAGTCCCCGCTACAGGGACAACACCTTTACCTTTGTGCTGCTGGCCCTTCTTGCAGGGGGCATCTGGGTGATGGTGGTGCGGGGGACGGATTTTTCAAAGCGGGCGGAACTGCTTCTGGTTGCCGCCGCAGTGGGCATCGCGTGCATCCCTGTGCTCAAGGACAACATGGCGCTGGTGTATGACACCACCTTTCATGCGGCCAGGTTCATGAATGTGGCGGAGGGAATCAGGAACGGGGTTTTCCCGGTGCGCATGGGCGCATGGTCCTACAATGGCTACGGTGCGCTGACCTCGGTGTTTTATCCGGATCTCCTTCTGTATCCCTTCGCTGTGCTCCTCGTGGCGGGGGCATCCCTCAACTATGTGATGCATCTGTACATGGCGGTGCTCTCCGCAGCGGCGGGCATCCTCATGTTCCGCTGCGCGAAAACGATTCTCAGAAATGAGCAGATGGCCGTGGTGGCGGCGGTGTGCTATGTGCTCTCCATTTACCGCATCACCAACTGCTTTGTCCGCTGCGCCCTGGGAGAGGCCACGGCCATGAGCCTGTTTCCGCTGTTCCTGGAAGGCCTTTGGGAAGTGCTCTTTGGAGACAGAAGGCGCTGGCGCGTCCTTGTGCTGGGAGCTTCGGGAATCTTTCTGTGTCACATGCTCTCCACGCTGCTCGC
>OMRS01000083.1 GCA_900313545.1 uncultured Eubacteriales bacterium
GAAAGGCACATCTATTCATTTTATGGTATACAATATAGTCACAACATTTATGGAAACAATTATTAGCGTGCCCCCTTCAACCATCCTTTCATCCGATTATTTTGTGAAATAAAATAACGTCAAAATATTTATGGATAGAAAGATGTGATCATACCATCCCATACCCACAAATATGAACCTGGCTGGTCGTCCGGAAGGTGGGGAACATCCCCTCATTTCGTGACACACCATAAAACTAAAACAATTATGATGGAGAGGACGATGCACTCACAGACACACTGACTATCCCTCCGGAAGGAGAAACAAGGAGCATCCGCTCATTTCGTGATATAGAATAAATGTAAAACAATGATGGTCGTAAGCCATCATACCATCCTGGAAGATGGGGAAGGTGCTTATTTCGTGACATATAATAGTGCTATAACAATTATTGAATCATGATGTGCTTACACCATCCCGAAGAAGAGTGACAATTCATTTCCGCGGGTATGGACTTCGTCCCTTACCATACCTCACTTTATATCCCGGTCCACACCAACCTGGATGATCGTTCTGAAGGAAAAAAAGGAACATCTATTCATGTTGTGACATACAATAACGCTAAAACAATTATGACGGAGGGCGATGTACCCACAATTTCAGACTCAAATAATTTGCAATCTGACACACAGGGAAGGCAGAGACAGGAAAACCCTGCGCATGCCTGTTGCCATGCTGACCCCTGATCATCCGGAAATCCGGTTCATGGAGGAGGCGTGGATCTGCCGCCTTCTCACAGCCGGCAGATCTGCCCGGAGCGCACCAGATAGAGTACCTTCTCCCTGACCTTTCTTCCGGTGATCTCCCTCAGGGCACGCTCATACATCTCCAGCTGCGGCCGGTAAGTGTCCACGATCTTTTCCGGATCCTCCGGAGAATCCGTCTTGTAGTCCACCAGGACCCACTCCCCGTCTTCCATAAAGCAGCAGTCAATGACGCCCTGGACAAGGACGGATTCCGTCCGTTCCGGCCGTCGGAGGAAAAACTGCCATTCCCTTCGAACCTCCGGACTTTTCATCATCCGCACGCCCAGGGGAGAAGCCATCAGGTCTGTAAACATGGACAGGCGCAATGCCCGTGATTCCGCCGGCCGGAGGATGTTCTTTTCCTTCATCCGCTCCAGCTGGGCCGCAATCTCACCCTCCAGATCCCTGCTTTCCCTCAGACTGGATAAAGAAAGCAGGCTCACAGCCCTGTGGAAGGCCGATCCGATTTCCACATTGGTCGGTTCGTTCTCCGTCATGTATCTGGGATAGCGGATGATTTCACCCTTCCAGCGCATGCGCTGCACCCTCAGGTCACGGACAATGGAAGAGACGCTGACCTTGCGTTCACGCACCTGCTGTGCCTCATCCCACATCATCTCGCGGGCCAGCTCCACATCAAACGGGATCTCCTCCAGCCGTTCCCGCAGCTTTCTGAGGCGTTCCTCCTTCTGGTCAGGCGTCTTCATCTTCTTTTCCCTGGGCTGAATCTCCACGATCCAGTCGGACTGCCCCACCCGAATCTCACGGGGCTCTTCCTCCTGCAGGTCCCACCCTGCCTCACAGAGCACCGGACAAACCATGTCCAGCTCCGTGCACAGATTCATCAGGGCCGAGCCGCTGCATCCCTTTTTCCATTTTTTATCATCACGTTTCTTGTATCTTGACGATCCCACCAGAATCAGGGCATTTCGCGCCCGGGTCATGGCCACATAGAGGATGCGCATCTCCTCCGCCACGGCTTCCTTCCGCTTTTTGACAAGTATTGCCCGCTGCAGAAGAGAAACCCTGCAGCTGGACAGTTCCCGGTCCACCACCGGGATGGCGATCCCCAGATCCGCATCACACAGCACCTCGTCGGTCTTGTCCGTTTTGAACCGGTTTCCCATGCCGGTGATGATCACCACCGGGAATTCCAGCCCCTTGCTCTTGTGAATGGACATGATCCGAACCGCATTGCTTCGTCCGCCGATCTCCCGCGTGGACAGAGGACCCGTCCCGCCCGCCTTCTCAATACGGTGCAGATACTGCAGGAAGGCATGCAGGGAGGTTCCCTGATTTGTTGAAAATTCCTTGGCCATGGTCACCAGCTGGCGCAGCATCGCCGTACGGCCCCGTCCGCCGGGCAGGGCACCGACCCGTGAATACATCAGCGTGTCCTGGCAAATCTTCTCCATCAGCTGGTATACCGGGTGGAACTGCGCATACTCCCTCCACTGCCCGATCTGTTCCCCGATGCTTCTCAGCCTGAGGGCCAGGTCATTCTCCTTCTGCTGGTACACCTCAAACGCCTGCGCAAAGGGAATCCGCAGTTCCCTGGTGGCCAGGCGAATCTGTGCCAGGTCCTCACCGCTGCATCCCCCTGCGGGGCCGTTGAGCAGCGCAAGAAGGGCCAGGTCGTCCGCCTGGTTGTCAATGACCTGCAAAATGGCAATCATCTGACGGATTTCATAGGCATCCAGGAAGGCGCTGCCCGTCTCACACTCCGCACGGATCCCCTTTTCCCGCAGCATCTCCGCCATCCGGGCGGCAACACGGTTGACGCTTCTCTGCAGGATGACAAAATCCCGTTCCTCCAGAGGGCGCATGCAGCCCGCCTTTGCATCATAGATCTCCCGGCCCATCATCTCCTGAATTTTTTTTGCTGCAAAGGCCGCCTCCCATTCGGCGCAGTCAAGCTCCCTCTCTTCGCTCTCCTCTCCCTCTGCGGATTCCTCTCCTCCGCCTTCTTCCGGTCCGTCCCCGCTTTTGCCCCTGATCACATGCATCAGGGTGGGAATTCCGCTGTCCGTCCCCTCAAGTCCGCAGTAGAGCCGCTCCTGACTGTCATATTCCAGCTCCGCAAGCCAGGTGTGCATGATCTTTTCAAAGACCGCATTGACGCTCTCCAGAACATTTTTTTCCGACCTGAAATTCATCTGCAGGTTCACCCTGCGGGCATCCTCCCTTTTCTCCATCCCGTACTCGATGGCCTTCTGCCGAAAAAGCAGCGGGTCCGCCTGCCGGAAGCGATAGATGCTCTGCTTGATGTCGCCCACATGAAACAGGGCATCCGTCCTGCCCAGGTTGGCAAAACGGTTCACAATCTCCTCCTGAATCATGCTGGAGTCCTGGTATTCATCGATGAACACCCACCGGAACTCCCTGGCCAGGGCACGCTGGACCTCCGCGTGCCTAAGAGCCTTCAGCGCCATATGCTCCAGATCCTCATAGTCCAGGATTCCCCGGTGCGCTTTTTCCCGGCTGTACAGCGTCTCCCACAGATTCACCAGGTCCATCAGCCCCTCCAGGGGCTTTTCCGTCATCTGAAGATCCGCCGCCGCGTCCTCCGCAGAGGCAGAGAGCCAGCTTTGGCCGATCTTGTACAGCTCGTCCCTGACCGTTTCCCGTTCCTGCTTGATCCTTTCCGCCAGCTCCCTGTCGTACTCGTCCTTTTTCTTTGGACGCCCCAGCCCTTTCAGCGAGACTTTTTTTGAGGAATAGGAGAGTGTGTCAAAATAGGCCTTCATCGCCCCATAGCCCTGCCCGGCGGCCTCAAGCGCCTCCTCCAGGAGCTTTACATCGCTGCTCATGGCTTCAAGATAGTGAAGCGGTCCTCCCGCAGTCTGGCACATCTGCACCCGTTTTCTCGCATCCTGAAGCAGCACGCCGATGCAAAGCGCCGCTTCCTCGGCCAGATACCGTCCCGCCACCTCTTCCACGGTCTTCATCCCGTTTTGGGCCCTTTCCAGGGACAGGTTCATGGTCCGGCCCGGATCCGGGCGGGTCATGAGAAATTCCCGGATTTCCCTGGCATGCTTCAGAATCTCTGACTGAGTAAAGACGCTGTCCGCCGCCAGGATGCTTTTTCCCTGACTTTCAAGGCCGTCAAACAGGGCTTCCTCCAGGGTCTGGGTTTTGAGGACCCTGCTTTCCTGTTCGTCCGCCACGCGTGCGGAAGGGTCAGCACCGGTAAGCTGGAAATACCGGCGGGCAATTTTTCCGCAGAAGCTGTGCAGGGTGCAGATATTTGCGGCAGGCAGGGCATAGATTTCCCGCAGAAGCCGTTTTCGTGATGCGGTGTCCCGGGTTTGCGCCAGCATCTCCCGCAGCGTCCTGCCAATCCTTTCCCTCATCTCTGAGGCCGCTGCCCGGGTAAAAGTCACCACCAGCATGGATTCCACGGATTCCCCGTCACGGACCATTCCGGCAATCCTCTGCGCCAGCACAGCGGTTTTCCCGGAGCCTGCCGCGGCGCAGACGATCATGGAATGTCCCCGGTCATCGATGGCAAGCTGCTGCTGCTGTGTCCACTTTGGCATATCCCGTTCCCCCCTGAATCCTGTATCCGGGAAAGCCGGCAGGCCCTTCCCGCAAGTTCTGTCTCCATTATACCAAATTCAGTCTTTCTGCCAATTCCGTACTCCTGTTTTCCGCCGGGCAAAAAAGGCACCCGCCTCCCGGAAAATCCGGAAGACGGGTGTTCTGTATGGCGCTTTCAGATCCGGATCAGTCCCGGATCTTGGTGAACTCGTAGGTGTTGCCGTGGGTTTCCACAAAAATGGTGCGGATGACCTGCTCGGTGCGGGGCTTGTCCTTGGCGTCCACCGGCACAGAGGCGATCACATCCACGGTGTCCATCCCCTCGATGACCATGCCGAAGGCAGCATACTGGCCATCCAGGTTCTTGGAATCGGCATGCATGATGAAGAACTGGCTTCCTGCGGAATTGAAGTCAGCAGAGCGCGCCATGGACAGCACGCCCCGCACGTGGGAAAGATCATTTTCCACACCGTTCTGAGCAAACTCGCCCTTGATGCTGTACTCCGGGCCGCCGGTACCATTGCCCTCCGGATCGCCTCCCTGGATCATGAATCCGGGGATAACCCTGTGGAAAATGAGCCCGTTGTAGAAGCCGCTGTTGGCCAGAGAGGCAAAATTGCCCACGCTCTCGGGGGCCTTTTCGGGATACAGCTCACCATAGATGACCTGACCGTCATTCATCACCAGCGTGAAGATCGGCAGTTCCTCGGTGAGATTCTCCTGTGAGCGGATTACAAGACCGGAATTGTCCGCCACCTTGGCGGTTTCCCCCTCGGCCACTTCCAGTGCATCCTTGACCACATAGCCTTTGAGTCCGGTGCCCACGGCCTCCACAAACTGGTAAGCCTGGCCATTCACGGTGATGCTGCCGTAGATTTCCAGCGCGGCGCCCGGGAGAAGATCGGCGATCTTCTTGCCTTCCGGACGGTCCAGCATCTGGGTTTCTTTGGCGGTGCTGGCAAAGGCCACCATGGTCTCGGAGGTCTGGCCCACATAAACATGGTACAGGGGGCTCAGGTCACGGGTCTCAATGCCGGACTCCTGGAGCACGGCCTGGATATCGGAGGTGAACTTCTCCTCCTTGCGGGTGTTCAGGGTTTCCTCTGTCAGTTTTTCGCTGACGGCGTCAAACTCCGTCTCTCCGGATTTAAGATCGTCCATGTAGCGCAGAATGAAATAACCGTACTCGTGGTCAATCACATCGGAGATTTCTCCCTTTGCGCCAATGGCCATGGCGCCGGCCACAAAGGACTCTCCATAATAGGTCACGCCATCGCTGACCGGATAAACCGGCACTTCCTGCTGACCGGACATATCCTCGCTGTACTGTCTGACCGCTTCTTCAAAGTCCATGCCGCCCTGAATCTTCTCAAGGACAGCTTCCGCCTTCGCGCGACCCTGCAGCTCGGAAATGTCCCTGGCCTCCGCGGGAGACGCTTCGGCGGCAGTCGCTTCGGCGGCAGTCGCCTCATCAGGGGTCGCCTCAACTGCCGCATCCATCTCGGCATCGCTTTTTCCGATGTACACCGCCTGAATCAGACGATAGCCCTCCGGCGTATAGAAGCGCTCGTTCCCGCTCAGGTAATCCGTAACAAAGGTGTCCTTCTCCGCATACTTGGTCTTCTCGGCTTCGACCTTCTCATCAAAGACCTTGCGGACATCCTCCTGCGTAACGGTGACCTCCGCGGTGGTCAGGTTGAAGACATACTCCAGCATGTCCGCCTGCTCCAGCTGGGCGCAGATTGCGTCTTCGGAAATGCCCATGGCTGCCAGTTCAGCCTCCACCGTGGCATTCACATCCGTATCCTTGTCAGCCCCACTAGCCTGGAGATAGGAGGCGTAGCTTTCCTTGTACTGAGCGATGTTCTTAGCGGCTTCCTCATGGATCTGCCTGCTCTTTTCCTCAGAAAGGGCATAACCCTTTTCCTCAGCATAGTGGGCAATCACCTTGAAGTCAATGTCGTTCTCCACCACGGTTTTAGCCACTTCCTCCTGGAAGCTGACATCATATTCATCCACCGCGTAACCGTACTGGGAATACATGTTGACATAATAGGACAGCGATTCATCATAGTCTTTCGAGATATCGGAAAGCCGGGTCTCAATCTTTCCGTCATACGCTGTCGCAAGAATGGGATTCTCCTCGGCAGTCTTGGCTTCTTCGGCAGGGGCCTCAGTCGGGGCCTCCGTCGGGGCTTCCGTCGGGGCCTCCGTCGGGGCTTCCGTCGGAGCCTCAGTCGGAGCTTCCGTCGGGGCTTCCGTCGGAGCCTCAGTCGGAGCTTCCGTCGGGGCTTCC
>OMRS01000332.1 GCA_900313545.1 uncultured Eubacteriales bacterium
CGGCCGAGTTCCTTCATCATCGGCAGTTTTCCCAGTTTCTCCAGCAGTCCGAACAGGTCGAGCTCTTCCCCGTTCTCCTTTTTCTCTTCGTTCCCTTCTCCTTCGTCCTCCTCTTCCGCCATCTCCATCAGGAAGCTGTACAGCTGCGTGAAGTCATGCCAGTGACCGTTGAAGAAGACCGCAAAAGCCTCCTCCTGGGGTTCCTCGCTCATCCCTTCAAAAGTCATATGGAACAGAACCGGTATCGTACGTCCGGGACGACAGACCATCTGGATCGTCCTGCCATCCTGTCCGGCGGCGCCCAGATCCTCAAAGACGATCTCCGCGAAGATTCTCTGGAATTCAAGGTCCTCCTCCATGTCCATCGGTGCAGGTTCGCTTTCAGGTTCAGTATCCCCGATCTCTTCTTCATCCGTCTCGCCGATCGCCTCAAAGACAGCACCGATGAAATCAAAAACGCTGATGCCGCCCAGATCCTCCAGCTGGAAGTCCTCTTCCTCCGGGGGCAATTCCTCCGCAAACCACCCGCTGACATATTCTTTCAGTTTTTCCATATCGATGGTCAGGATATGCAGTCCCCAGTTGCCGTCACTGAAGAGTTCTCCCTCGGGAAGCGTCATGGTCAGCATGGCATGCTGTTCTCCCAGTGTTTGAGGCCTTTCTTTCTGCCCCATCCGGGTTTCCTCAATCGCTTTCTCCAGGGTCTTCCGGTATTTGCCCATCTGCATGTTTTCAAGCACCCATGGAAGCAGTCTTGTCATCTGGAGATAATCCGTACCCGGCACCATGGCACAGTCCACGGCAAACCAGTATTCCCTGGCTGCCTCCAGCGGCATGCCCCCTTCTGTGCACAGGCGGTAGGCCACCAGATTGAGCAGTGAGGAATTGCCATGCACACCGCCCTGGTCATTCATGGGTGTCGGGATGTTCACCGGAGGCTTGTAAAACAGGTCCCAGGCGTACTCCGGCTGGGAGAACAGATGCGGGTCGCTCATGCTGCGCACGGCTTCGCCACTGTTCTCTCCCACCAGCCATGTCTTGTCCTTCGTATCCTTCAGGATCATTTCGCAGAGATTCCCCTGAATGTCGCTCATCGCCTCATTGATGGCGCCGTAATCGTTCATATAGGCATTGAAGGTCATCACCGAATCGGTGACACAGTGGGTAAACTCATGGGCGACAATATCCATCGCATGGGAATACTGATTGGCGCTGCTGGCTCCGAAAAGCTGCCATCCCAGATACTTTCCGATGTAACAGGCGTTATCCACGGGATTTTTCTCTTCATCGCAGAAATTGTTGAGAATCATGATGGGGGTATTTTCCCCGTCTCCGCCGCTCCAGCCGATCGCCTTGTAGTTGTCCCATGCCCTGCAGTAATTATAGAGGGACATGAGGGCGACAGGATCCCAGTCGCTGTTGGTCCTGCTGGATTCAAGCACGACCCGCCCGTCTTCGTACAGGAAATCGTAGCAATCCGCCACCACGATGCGGCGTTCAATATTTCCCATGTAGTACATGCCCGTTCGGCGGTCCCGCATCAGTGTGACGGTCACCTCCGCCTCGGTTCCGTCCGGTTTTTTCACCTTCCCGGTGTACTCCGCCGGCTCCATGAATTCAAAGACATAGACGGAGTCAAATCCTTTCTTTCCCACCTCATCCCCCGGACGGATGGTCGGAAGACTGTACAGGTAATTTCCGTCCATGTCGACATAGTGTGCCAGGTACGGCAGGCTCTCCCCGCCGCTGGCAGTCTGATTGTCGGTATACACCATCCATACAAACCGGCTTTCCGGCAGGGCCTCCTCGTCACTGATGGACAGCGTCAGCGGGAGCACCACCTTCTGGGTCAGTTCCTCGATGACAGTCAATTTCGTTCCGTCCACCTCCAGCGCATGGGAAAGCACCTTGTCCTGCGCCATCCCGGCATCGATTCCCGACGCTTCCTTCACGTCCGGAAGCTTGGCTTCCACGCTGCTGATAAGGGCTATCATTTCTCCCCCTGAGTCCGCAACGACCTTCACCGCGCCTCCGGAGACGGTGGTGTCCGCATACATTTGCTGGAAGACATAATACGTGTTGCCGCGGTTGTCCGTCAGCACCCGCCAGGGTTCAAAAGCCGTACGCTCATCCGCGCCCAGCAGGCCGGTCATGGACGCCACCACCCTGGCCGCATCTTCCATCCCTGTCAGACGTTCCCTTGTACAGGCCCCGTCGACAAAGGTGATGTGCCCATCCTCCATCGTGATCTTGTCCCCCGAAACCCCGAGTTTTTCAAGGTCTTCAAGCGTCAGCCTGCCGGATGCCGCCTTTTCGGCCAATGCTGACGTGCACAGAATAACGGCCACCAGCCACAGCACCACAAGTCCTATACCGGTTTCTTTCCAGTATTTCATGTTTCATGCTCCTCCTTTTCCCGTTTCTCCTCCAGTACCGGGATGATGTTCTTCCAACTCCCCTTGCGTCCGGGGATCTCCGAAAGGCGTCGGAATCCTCTTCCTTTCGCGGGCCTCTTCCCGTACTTCAGTTTTTTTCATTCAGGATGCCCGGATTCCAGAGCTTTCCCGGGATCCTGACCAGAGAGTCCGCAATAAAAAAGTCCCTCCCGGATCCCGGGGCTCTCTGCCTCCGCGCCTGTCTTTCCTGCCGGGAGCGGATCGTCCAAAGATCGGACGCTTCAGCTTGACATCGCGAAAAATCCTGTCATAATTACAGACAGGTTGACGCTTTTTCAAACAACAGAAACAGTGGCGACACTTTTGCATTCAGGAGGGTTTCTTATGGCCATTAATCTCATGCAGCATCCCCACCGACTGGGAAACGTTCCCCTTCGCCTGGCAAAGGGACATTTTGCCACAAGTCACAGCCACCTCAATTACTATATCGATGTGACCATGACCAAGCACCGCCTTTCTGAAGCCCGCGCCGCCGCTTCCTACCTGTGTAAGAAGTCCAACACTTCTACCATCATTGACACGATCCTGTGCCTGGATGGAACGGAAGTCATCGGCGCCTGCATGGCCAGCGAGCTGACCAAGGCCGGTTATATGAACATGAATGCGCACCGTACCATTTATGTCGCAACACCGGAGCACACCTCCGGCAGCCAGCTGATCTTCCGCGACAATACCGCTCCCATGATCGTGGGCAAACATGTCCTGGTACTGGCCGCCTCCCTGTCCACCGGCTACACCGCCGCGGCTGCCATTGAGGCAATCCGGTACTACAGCGGGATTCCTGTCGGAGTATGTTCCGTCTTCAGCTGCATCGACACCTGCGAAGGCTTCGATGTGATCAGCATTTACCACAAAAATGACCTGGATGACTACAAGAGCTACGCCTCTCACGACTGCCCCATGTGCAAAGCCGGCATCAAGCTGGATGCGCTGGTGAACAGCCACGGTATCTCCAGCTTCTGAGCCTGTGCATCTTCCGCCATCCGGCACCGCCGGATGGCTTTTCTCGTTGTGCGCTACGGCGGGCGGGAAGAAATGCATCTCCGCCCATCATCAGCCCGCCTCGCACTGTTCCGCCTCTCCTCCTTCGGGCCCTCGGTCCCGGTTTTCCGGAGAATTCACACCTTCTGAAAGGATTTCTTTGCTCCGGGGCACATTTCCGAGATATAATTTCTGAAAGCGTCCACATTCCCGGGATCAAGGGCATCCTTCACCACCAGCATCATCTGACCGTTCTTGTAGCGAAGCACAAACAGGTCTCGGCTCTCCGTACAGGCGGTAAAATCCTTGTAGAGAAAAAGAGATTCCGCATCCTTTTTCACAGGGTCGGTGAAGGCAATCCCGTGTCTGTGGAATTTCAGAGTAAAGGCGGGGATGCTGCCATCCGGGCGTTTCAGGTTCTTAAGAACCGCACTGGCAACCCGCTCCGGCATCAGCACATACGCGCCAGCCAGCAGAATGCCCACGCCGGCGATCAGAAGCATGATGTCCCCGTTCTTCTGGGAAAAAGGCTTTCCTTCCGCCAGCAGGTTGACCCCGATGAGCATCAGGACAAGTGCGGCCAGGATGCCCCCCATGATTTTTGCTTGAAGTCCGTTTCTGCCAAATATCCGGCATCGGAACGACTGGACAAAATGCTCTTTCACCGGCGTATACGTGTTTGTAAAGGCAATTGAGGTTTCTTCCATTCTTTTTCCCTCCTGTTTTCTCTCCGCGGACATGCCGCCCGCGGAGAATGTCAGTTCCCAAAACCATCAGAAAGAAGGAGATCCATGCGAACTGCTGTTGTGTACTATTCCCTTGGCGGGAACACCGCCTTTGCCGCCTCCAGGATTGCCGAAATCATGCAGGCTGACCTGATTCTCCTGGAAACCGTGGAAGACTTTCCGAAACGGGGCCTCAAGAAATTCTGGCGCGGCGGCCAGAGTGTCATGAGACAGGAGACCCCTGCCCTGAAGCCCTATACGTTTGATCCTGAAGCCTATGATCTGGTGATCCTCGGCTTTCCCGTCTGGGCCGGCTATGCGGCCTCTCCCCTACGCACCTTCGTCCTTGCCCATCGCGAGGCGCTTGCGCACCTGCGTCTGGGCAGCTTTGCCTGCCAGGGCGGCAGCGGGGGGCATCGGGCATTTATCCGTCTGGCGCAGTGCATCGGCATCTCCGCCATTCCCCTGCGTCTGATCCTCAACGATCCCCTTGAGCGTCCCGCTGTCGAAAACGACAAGAAAATCCGCATGTTCTGTGAGGCCTGCCTTGAACCCGATCCCTGTTTTGTCACGTTTGAAATCTGAGTGCCGAACATCCCCGGCGCGGCTGGCAGCGCTTTCCCTGCGGACCGGTTCCCGCCTCTGCCCTCTTCCGGTGTCCGGGCACGTGCGCAGGTCCTTCTTTGGCCCTTCTTTTCATCCCTGCCGCCTTTTCTTCCAGTCATGGCTCCCGTCTGTCCTTCAGAGCACTGCAGAAGCAGCAGCAGCCAGAAACCGTCGGATCAATCCCGGTTTCTGGCTGCTGTTTTTTTTCGCAGAAAAGACGCCGGCGGGAACGGTTTTGTCCCTTGCCGGGCCAGAATCCGGTTCCGCAGAGCCAGATACATGTCGTCCCATGGCCGGATGCCGTACAGATCAATGAACCTCCGGAACTGCTTCAGGGTCACACCGGCGCGCTGACAGAGGACCGGTTGCGGATCCCTGACCGGCAGATTTCCAGGGACGGACCGCCCTGCATCTCCACAGGCAAACGGCCTGAACATCCGGCGATCATCAAATCCGGGTCAGATCATCGCCAGAGAAAGGATGGCCTTCATTGCACCATGTCTGCAATGGCCCCTGTACACACCATATCGCAGCTGCCATCTCCGGCACCGGGAGACTGCCAGGCATCAAAACCGATAAGTTGACGGCTGCGTTCACTGAATGCTTCAGAAGCCTCAGGATCCCGCCGGTTTTCAGTGCGCCGGTCCTGTCAAACCGTCACCCGCCCACACCGAAGGCGGGACTGATTTCGTGCGCGGTCACCTCTTCTTTGCCGGCGTGGGCCTGTGAAGCACAAAGGCCTCCCATGGCCGGACCGTATCCTTCTGGGGAGCATCCGGATAGTTGCCGATCAGCAGCCAGGCAGACCCGAATTCCTTCGGGATCATCCAGGTGATCTCGGATTCCGAGAAGTTGCACACCACCAGCATGCTTTCCTGACCCAGCGTGCGGGTATAGACAAACAGATCCGGATGGTCCGCCTCCAGCAGCTCATAGTGGCCGTAGACGATCAGGTCCATCTCCTTGCGCAGGGCGATCAGCTTCCTGTAATAATGGAAGACGGAATCCTGCCGCTGCATCTGCTCCTGTGCGTTGATTTCCGTGTAATTTGGATTGACGGGAAGCCAGGGCGTCCCCGTGGTGAAGCCGCCATGAGGAGCATTCTCCCACTGCATGGGAGTCCTTGCATTGTCGCGGCTGCGCTGGCGGAGCATCTTCAGTCCCTCCGCCTCATTCATGATTCCTTTCGCCTGCAGATCCCGGAAATTTCCCAGGGACTCAATGTCATTCATCTGATCGATCGAGGTCCACGGGAAATTGGTCATCCCGAGCTCCTCCCCCTGGTAGATGTAGGGGGTGCCCTGCATCATGTGCAGACAGGTGGCCAGCATCTTGGCGGACAGTTCCCGGGTACGGGGGTCCTCGCTGCCATAGCGGGAGACCACTCTGGGCTGGTCGTGGTTGTCCCAGTACAGGCTGTTCCAGGCGATGCCATCCAGCTCCTTCTGCCAGCGGCTCAGGATGCTCTTGAGCAGCGGGATATTTTTACGAGGAGGCGCATATCGTCCCAGCTCCGGATCGAAATCCGCGCTCATGTGATCAAACTGGAACACCATGCTCAGCTCGCTGCCGTCCAGGTTCGCGTAGCTGCGGGCTTCCTCCAGGGTCACTCCCGCGCACTCGCCCACCGTCAGCAGATCATAGCGGGAGAGCACGCGACGGTTCATTTCCCTCAGATACTCATGTTCATGGGGCCCGTTGGCCACCAGGCTGAAAGGTGCGTAGCCCGTAGGCCCGGGTTCGCCGTCCGGCAGACCCTCCGGCTTGGAGATCAGACTGATGACGTCCATCCTGAAACCGTCGATCCCCTTTTTCAGCCACCAGTCCATCATGTCGAACACCTCATCCCTGACCCGGGGATTGTCCCAGTTCAGGTCGGGCTGTCTGCGGGAGAACAGGTGCAGATAATACATGCCTGTCTGATCGTCCAGCTCCCAGGCGCTGCCGCCGAAGCAGGA
Organism: uncultured Eubacteriales bacterium; assembly: GCA_900313545.1. The sequence goes on from OMRS01000332.1 coordinate 6,727, forward strand.
GCCCCAGTTGTTGGGAGCCCCCTCCCCCCTGCCTTCCCGCCAGATGTAATAATCCCTGTACGGGTTGTCCCGGGAGGATCTGGACTCGACAAACCAGCGGTGTTCATCAGAGGTATGGTTGACCACCAGGTCCATGACGATCTTCAGCCCCAGCTCATGGGCACGGGAAAGCATCTCGTCAAAATCCTGCATGGTGCCGAATTCTTCCATGATCTCCTGATAGTCGCTGATGTCATACCCGTTATCGTCATTGGGCGAACGGTACACCGGCGACAGCCAGATGGTATCCGCCCCCAGTTCCCGGATATAGGGAAGCCGGCGGGTAATGCCCTTCAGATCTCCGATCCCGTCCCCGTTGCTGTCCTGAAAGCTTCTGGGATAGATCTGATAGACCACGCTGCTTTGCCACCATCTCTTTTCCATGCTTCATCTCCTTACTCGGGGTGTCCGGACAAAGGCCCGGAGGTTCCCGATGATTTCAGCGGATATTATAAGCTTTCTGTTTACCCATTGCAATTGCTTCTCTTCCGCCCCGGCCTGCCTTCACCGGCAGAAAAAAGCGGGCCTGTTTCCGACGCATCCCGCATCAAAAACAGACCCGCCTGGTTTCTCAGCCCCGCCGCAGGGCTTTCATCTTGCCCTTGCTGCTGTACATGGCATTGTCGGCCCGCCGGAAAATGTCCTCCGCCGTGCTGTCCTTCGTCTCGTCATACAGGGCATAGCCAATTGCCGCGGAAATCCGTTCCCATGGCTGAAGAGACATGTTCTCTCCGCGCTCCTTCACCCTGCGGTTGAATTCGCTCACCCGCTCCTCGATGTTCCGGCAGTCTTCCTCTCCCAGAATCACGACAAACTCATCTCCGCCGACCCGGTAGGTCACGGAACCGGCAAACACGTCACGGATGAGACAGCTCAGAATGACAATGGCCACGTCTCCCTTGTCATGCCCGTACTGGTCATTGATCATCTTGAGGAAGTTCAGGTCCACCATCGCGATGCCGATATTCCTGCCGCCCTCCCGAATCCGAACATCCAGCATGCGGATATCCGCATCATAGGCCAGCTTGTTCTGCAGGCCTGTCAGCGCATCCGTATGCGCCAGTTCATTCATCATTTCAGCGCGCTGACGGGTGGAGGAGAGCTGTTCCCGGGTTTCAAACAGGTTCTGGATATAGGAATCTATATCCCTCTCCATCTGGATCATGGAGTTTCTCAGGCTTTCCAGTTCGTCTCCTGTGTGGATGTCCAGTTTTTCGAAGGAAACCTGGTTGTCCTTGCCCTGATCCTGGCCGTACTTGGCCGCTGCCCTTGACAGCATGTTCACCGGCCGGATAATGGAGTGGTTGACGTAGACAATCGCCGCGATGCAGGTCAGCACCGTCAGGCCCACCATGCACCCCAGAATCAGGTAAATGCTCTGCTTCTGCTGCGCGCGGATCGCTTCCATGGAAATATCCGCGGCAGCGTAACAGATGACCGTGCCGTCCTCCGCAAAAACCGGAGAACCCGCCGTAACCAGCCAGCCATACTCCTGCGTCAGGGTAATATAGGCCGGGAAGCCGACTTCCGGATGCTCCTTCACGCGATTGTTGACTTCGTAGAGCGGATCCATGCAGCCGGGAGAGCAGGCATCCTCAAGCGCCGCATCCACCAGATAGATCACGGAATTCGTCGGCCCGTCCACGATGGTCAGGTAAATGCAGTTCACATCCGTTGCAGACTGCATTTTTCTCAGATGCTGCAGCAGAGACTGGTATGCCGGGGAAGACTCCACTTCCTTGTAATGGTCCAGATAGGCATAAAACTCGGGAGTCCCCCACTGATCGCTGAACACCTTGTTCTCGGTAACCTTGAAGATGTCAAACACCTGCTGCTTCAGTTCCTGCGCGGCTGCGGGATCCACCGCCTGTGCCACCACACCCGCGATTTCCGTGGCCTTGGACCTGTACTGCTCATCGATCATGTTGCTGGTCACCGTTGCGCTGACCACGCAGGAAATTCCGCTGAGGATCACCGCAAAGACGATCAGAAGATTGACCACTTTGACTTTCAATGAACGTTTCATTTGCATTGCTTTCGTTTCTCCTGTATCAACCGCTCTCCTCCCGCTGCCGGGATGCCCCCTCCGGGAGGTCAGGGGCTTCGCATCGGCAGGGGACGGCGTTTATCGCTTGATTCTTTTTCCGATTATTGTATACTTAATGGTTCATCTTTTCAATCTTTTTTTCATTTATTCAGCGTTTCCGCGTGGCTTTGCGCGGTTTTTCCTTCATCGCAATGCCGTTTCCATCGGCCGCGTTCCCCGCATCCCCCTTCCCGCGGCAGCTAGGCGCGGTCATGATAAATCCATCTTTTTACTTCACTTATTGCAGAATCCCTGTTGCCATCCGAAAGGGAAACCCCTATACTGAACAGCGTGGGAACCCCCATCCGTCAAAATATCTCAGGGCGTCCGGGTGTAAACATGCCCCTCCCTGCCCGACGCATTATCCGACCTGTCTGGAGGAACATCTATGCCATCTCCGTTAATCCGCTTTTTCAGAAAGGATTCCGTTCTGATCTTCAGCGTCATGGCCGGAATTATCCTGTGGTCGACAGACGCTTTTCTCAATATGGTCCAGCTTGAATATACCGCCTTTTTCATCGACATGCTCTTTGTGGTGTGTCTTTCGGTAATGGGGCCGGTGGCCATCCGTGATGACGAACAGGACCGCAAGATGCTGCTGGTCATGATCCACTCCCTGATGGTGGACTGCATTCTCGGGAATGTCAACGTTCTCTCCGAAACGATGACTTCCCCCCTTCCCAGCCGGGTCGTCTGGCAGATCGTTTTTGTCGCCGCCCTGACCCTGCTCCTGTTCATCAACCATTTCATTCTTTCGTTGTTCAGGCCGCCCCTGCTCTGGATGATTGCGCTCAATCAGCTCATCGTGCTGTTCCTTCTCGGCTTTCGCCTCTACCAGATCAGCCTCAACATCGCCCATGGCGGTTTTTCCCTGACCGTGTTCCGTCTCATGATCGGCCTTCTTGGGCTGATTCCGGCCTTGAATGTGGTCGTCTGCATCGAGTGGCGAATGTACGTCCGTTCACTTGCCGCAGCAAAGACCGTCTGACCCCTGTGCAGATCCCCATGGGGTTTTCTCCCGTGTCTGAAGGTCCGCCGTGTCCCCCTGTCCTTAAAACCCGTCCGGACCTGTAAGGCAGATGGCCTCGTGCATCTGCCTCTTTGTTTTTCCGCCGGAGAACATTTCCCTGTTCTGTACCGCCTTTCCCGGACATGTCTGCGGGCCCGGATGCCGCCGCGTGTCCGGAAGGCAGGTCTCCCCCTCACCCCTCAGGGGACATGAGGATTCTTCCCGGGCTGTGTCAGCGAAGATGCAGGCCGCAACAGAAAGGATGGAAAGACGCCATGAAGCTGATTGATTCCTTCCCGACCCACAGGGCAGGCAGCCTTCAGTACTGCATCGGACGCATGCTCCCCTTCGGCGCAACCGTCACCGAGGAGGGGGCCATCAATTTCAGCATTTTCTCCAAGGAAGCCACGGGATGCACCCTCGTGCTGTACCATCGCGGAGAACAAGACCCCTTTGCCGAAATCCTCCTGCCCGAGGAATTCCGCATCGGAGATGTTTACGCGGTCATGGTCTTCGGGATCAACATCGAGGATACGGAATACGGGTACCGGTTTGACGGTCCCTGGGACCCGGAACACGGCCTGCGCTTCGATGCCTCCCGGGTCCTGCTGGATCCCTACGCCCGGTCCATCTCCGGCAGGTCCCTCTGGGGAAAGCGCTCCAGCTCCGCCCACGACGGCATCTACCGCGGGCAGTTTGTCCGGGAGGACTACAACTGGGAAGGTGACAAGCCCCTGGAGCTTCCTCCCCGTGAGCTGATCATCTACGAACTGCATATCCGCTCCTTCACCAACCATCCCTCAAGCGGCGTCCATTTCCGCGGCAAGTACGCCGGCCTGATGGAAAAGATTCCCTACCTCAAGCAGCTTGGCATCAACTGTGTCGAGCTGATGCCGGTCTTTGAATTTGACGAGTGCGAGGGCAACCGTTCCTATGAGGGCGAACAGCTGTACAACTACTGGGGGTATTCCACGGTGGGCTTTTTTGCCCCCAAGGCCGGCTATGCGGTCAACGCCCCCCTCGCCATGGAATCGGATGAATTCAAGGCCATGATCCGCACGCTCCACCTCAACGGCATTGAAGTGATTCTCGACGTGGTCTTCAACCATACCGCAGAGGGCGGCGAGAACGGGCCGACCATCTCCTTCCGCGGCATCGACAACCGCACCTACTATCTGCTCAATCCGGACGGGACCTATGTCAATCTGAGCGGATGCGGCAACACCATGAACTGCAACCAGCCCGTTGTGCGCAACGTGGTGCTGGACTGCCTGAGATACTGGGTCTCCGCCTTCCACGTGGACGGCTTCCGCTTCGATCTGGCCTCCATCATGACCCGGGACCAGAACGGGAATCCGATGCCCTCTCCCCCGCTGCTGGATACCCTCTCGCATGACGCCATTCTCGGGGGCTCCATCCTCATCGCGGAAGCATGGGATGCCGGCGGGCTGTACCAGGTGGGCAGCTTTCCCGACTATGGCCGCTGGGCGGAATGGAACGGGATCTACCGCGACACCCTGCGCAGGTTTGTCAAGGGGGATGCCGGCGCCGCACCCGACCTGATTCTGAGGATCGAAGGCTCCCCGGACCTGTACGGCGCGCGGGGCCCCACGGCATCCATCAATTACGTGACCTGCCATGACGGATTCACGCTGTATGACCTTGTATCCTACAATCACAAGCACAATGAGTCCAACGGAGAATACAACCGCGACGGATGCAGCGAAAACTACAGCTGGAACTGTGGTGCGGAGGGAGAGACCGACAACCCTGACATCCTCGCGCTTCGTTTCCGGCAGATGAAGAACCTGCTTTCCATCCTGCTGACAAGCCGTGGGGTCCCCATGCTGCTCTCCGGAGATGAGTTTGCCAACTCCCAGGGAGGCAACAACAACGCCTACTGCCATGACAGCGAGGTTTCCTGGCTTTTGTGGACAGGGCTTGAGAAACACAGCGCCCTTTTTGACCATGTCCGGCGCCTGATCGCCTTCCGGAAGGCCCATCCGGTCCTTTCCGCCGATTCCTACGATTTCAGCCATAACGGCACAGGGTACCCGGAACTGTCCTTCCACGGAACCCGGGCCTGGGATCTGGACCGCCACTCTCCCGGCCTGTGTCTTTCCTACATGTTTGCGGAGGACCACGAGAAATACGGGACCGCCCAGGACAGCTTTCTCTATATCGCGGTCAATGCCCACTGGGAGGATCACCGCTTTGAGCTGCCCCTTCTTCCCCCGGGCCATGTGTGGTCTCTGGCCTTTGAGTCCTACGGCGTGTCCACAGACCCCGGCGAACATCTCCCGCACAAGGACCAGTCAGGCATCCGCCTTGGCCCCCGGACCGTCGCCATCCTTGTCGGAAGTCCCGGACAGGCTCCGTCCGTGTGAATCTCCGCCGGTCAGCGTCCCCCGGGGGGCCATCCCGCATTTCTTTCACCTTTGCCCCGCCAAATGACCGAAAGGAAGCTGTCTTCCATGCTGAACCGTTTCTGCCGCAAACCGCTGCATCAGGTCACCCGCACTCTGGCCAGAGTGGCCATGGGAACTGAAAAAGCGGAGATGGTCATCCGAAATGCCCGGCTTGTCAATGTCTGTACCGCAGAGATTCAGGAAGGCATCGATGTCGCCATCGCGGAAGGCCGGATCGCGCTTGTCGGGAATGCCGCGCATTGCATCGGTCCTGCGACAAGGGTGATCGATGCCTCCGGACTCACGATCGCTCCGGGCTTCATCGACGCCCATCTCCATGTGGAGTCCTCCATGATCACCGTCGCGGAATATGCAAGGGCGGTGATCCCCCGCGGGACTACCGCCATCTTTATGGATCCCCATGAGATCTGCAATGTCTGCGGCATGGACGGCGTCCGGTACATGATCGAGGATGCCGCAAGGACCCCGCTCAAGGCGATATCAAACGCTCCCTCCTGTGTTCCAGGGGTCCCGGGGTTTGAAAGCCCCGGTGCCAGCATCGGCCCTGAGGATATCCGGGAAATGATGACCTGGGAGGGAATCATGGGGCTCGGCGAGATGATGGACTATCCGGGGGTCCTCTCCGGGGATGTCATGAAACACGCGGAGCTTGCGCAGACCCTCATGGCGGACCAGGTCATCACCGGGCATTATCCCGAAACAGACACCGGGGCGGGTCTCAATGCGTATATCGCCTCCGGTGTCAGATGCTGCCATGAATCCTCGCGCGCCGAGGATGTCCTTGAGAAAATGCGCCGCGGCATGTACGCGCTGATCCGTTACGGCAGCGCCTGGCATGATCTGCCGGTGATTCTCCGTGCCATCCTCGACAACCGGATTGACGACCGCTTTGCCTGCCTGGTCACGGATGACCGGACACCCGACGCCCTGGTCCGGGAGGGCCACATGGATCACCTCCTCCGTCTCGCCGTGGCGCAGGGGCTTGATCCCGTCAGGGCGATCCAGTATGTCACGCTCAATGCTGCCGCCTGTTACCGCATGGATCATGAAATCGGCAGCATCACCCCCGGAAAGTGCGCCGATATCGTCTTTTTGAGCGACCTGCAGGAGCTGCGGGTTGTCCGGACCATCATCGACGGCGTGGTGGTGGCGGAAGACGGCCGGATTACCGTTGATTTCGGGGAACCTCACCCTCCTGAATTTGTCTTCAACACCCTGCATGTCGGGCACCCCATCACGGCGGACAGCTTCGCGGTTCCCGCTCCGGAGGGCAGGGAGACGGTCAGGGTCCGCGCCTTTGAGATCATCCCCGACCATATTGCCAATCATGCGATCACCGCAAGGATGAATGTCCTTGGAGGGCGCGTCGAAGCCGATCCCTCCCAGGATCTCCTCAAAATTGCGGTTTTTGAACGGCATCACGAGACCGGCACCCAGAGCTGCGGCTTTGTGAAGGGCTTTGGATTCACCAGGGGAGCCCTGGCCCAGACCGTGGCCCACGACGCGCATAACCTGCTTGTGACCGGGTGCAGCGATGCGGACATGGCGCTGGCCGCAAACACGCTGATCGACTGCGGCGGCGGCATCTGTGCAGCGGCCGGCGGCAGGGTGCTCGCCCTTGTCCCCCTTCCGATCGCAGGCCTCATGAGCCCTCTCTCCGCCGCGCAGGTGGGAGAGCAGCTCATCCATCTGGGGGATGCTCTGAAGGACATGGGCTGCACGCTCCACAACTCATTCATGACCCTGTCCATGCTCTCCCTGCCCTGCATTCCTGACCTGCGCCTGACCAACTTCGGACTGGTGGACTGCAAGGCCTTCCGCTTTACCGGCCTGTTCGTCGAATAACCCTTCATTTCTCCTTCCTTCGGGCGCAAGAATGCCAAACGGAAAAGGGGGCTGCTTTCCTGCAGCCTCTTTTCTGTTTGCACGGCAGGGGCTTTCAGGGATATCCTCCCTTTGTCAGGCCGTCGCGCTCCCGGGCTTCCCGTCGGATGCCGTTTCAGTGCAGACATCCCTCAGGCGTAGCACCACAGAGGGATCCTCTGTCCCCCTTCTTCGCCATGCAGTGGCACAGCGTTCCGGCAGCGGAGCATCCTTCCAAAGACTGCCGGGAGCCCTGTCAACCCGGATCCGGCATTCCTGCAGGGAAGGATTTTCGCTTCCCTTCTCCTTCAGCCTTTTCGTGCACGCCCGTTCTCACCATCAGCCCTCCTCTCCTCCTTTGACGATCAGTTTTCCGTGTTTCCGCGCTCTTCCATCGGAATTGGAGCATCCTCAGCAGCCTCTTGGGTTTCACGCCTATTCCAAAAATCTTTTTTTACAAAAAATGAAGAAATGTATTGGATATGCCGGTTAATCGGAGTATGATTAATATAGGAGGATTTCATCGACATCCTGCTGAAAACGTTTTCGACCATATTCTGCCTGCTCTTCCGCGTGAGAATCAGGCAGCCGGAAATCTGCAGGCGCAGACGTTTACAGCCCGCCTCTCTGGTGCGGGCGGCAGGGTCCTGAACATCCCACAGATTGACCGTTTCCACATGTGTTCCTCGGAGGTAACGGAATGGACTGGCAAAACATCGCGGACACCTTTTATCCCATGGCCTGCGTGCTTTCTGTAGAAAAGAAGACGGATGGCAGGCCCGGAGCGATCCGCATGGTGGCGGGGAATCGGAAATATCTGGATTCCCTGGCGCTGGCCGCCGGATCTGAAGAGCTGAGCAGCACAAAAAAGGTGGATTTTGTCCCGCAGAGCGAGTATACCCGCTATATACCAAAGGATCTGAACTTCGAGGACGTCTGTTACAGGTGCGCCATCCTGCATGAGCCCGTTCACAACTGCGTTCATGCCCCCCGGTATCCCTTCGACATCATGGTCAGCCTGGTGCCGATGGAAAGCGATGACAGCCGTCTTGGCTACTGCATATACACGCAGGTGCTGGTTTCCAAATCGGATGACAACCTGATGTCCCTCAATATCTCCAAGGAAACGGCGATGGAAATCATCGGCACCTGTATCAAGCTGCGGGAAGACAAGCCCTTTGAGGAAATCCTGCGGGAAGTCGTACAGAACATCCGGGAAATCTGCGGCGCCGAGTACTGCTGCGTCCTGCTGATGGACGACACCCAGCGCAAATGCTCGGTGCTGGGAGAATCCATCGCTCCCGGGTCTCCCCTGGCCAGGATGGAGACCTATCTGAACGATGATTTCTACGCCCTGGCGGAAACCTGGATGGACACCATCAGCGGAAGCTTCTGCCTTGTCGTCCGCAACCAGCATGACATGGACTTTGTCCGGGAACGCAATCCCGCCTGGTACCGCTCTCTGGAGGCGGCAGGCGTCCATCGCCTGGTCCTGTTCCCCCTGATCACCCGCGGGCAGCTGCTGGGATACATCTACTGCAGCAACTTTCCGGAGGAGAATACCCATCACATCCGGGATACGCTGGAACTGACCACCTACTTTATCGCCTCCGAAATTGCCAACAACCGGTTTATTGAACAGCTGAAATCCATGAGTCAGATGGACCTGCTGACCGGTGTCATGAACCGCAATGCCATGAATTCACGCATCGCCGGGATCACCGAGGGAAAAGAAAGCGTCTCCGGACAGATAGGCATTGTCTTTACAGACCTCAATGGTCTCAAGTATGTCAACGATCACCTGGGGCATCAGCAGGGAGATGCCATGCTCAAGAATGCCGCCATGATCCTCAAGAGCACCTTCTCCGAAGATGAGATCTACAGGGCAGGCGGAGATGAATTCCTGATCCTGGTCCATGATTCCACTGAATCAAATCTCCAGAAGAAGATTGCCAGCATCAAGAAAAAATCCAGGCTTTTTGAAAATGTCAGCTTCGCCGCTGGCTACAGTCTCCCGCAGCCCGGCACGGACCTGCGCGATGCCCTTTCCCTGGCCGATGCACGAATGTACGAGGACAAGGAAAACTATTACCAGCTGAATCCGGAGATGCGCCGCAAATGATTTTTCCGGAAGTACCGGACGGACCTTCCCCTGACCATTCCTTTTCACATAGAATTTCAGAAAGGACGTCGTGCAAATGAGAATCTCTCTTAGGCTGAAAACCTGCATCATGATTCTGATCATTGCAGCAGTGCTGTGCGCCGCCTCCATCACAGGAACCAATATTGCTCTGACAAATATCATCAAGCAGCAGTTTATCAACAAGGCGGAATCCATGACCAGCGCGATCTCCGCCATTATCGACGCGCCGAAGGTGGCCCTCATCAAGGAAGAGATCCTGAAGATCTACAATCAGACGGATGAGAAGGACAGGGTCAGCAATGAAGACTGGGGCTCTGAGGCCCATGAGGCCTACCTCAGTCTGTACAGCCGGGTCCAGGAGATGCCGGAATACACCCAGCTTCAGGACTGGCTGAGAATCATCCTGACAGAAGGAAAGTTCCTGTATGTCTATGTGATCATGCCGGATTTCGAACATGAGCGGATGGTTTACGTCGTGGACGGCTCCATTGAGGACTGCTGTATGCCCGGTTCCTTTGATCCGTTTACGGAATCTGACCACACGATCATCGACCATCCCTACGACGGCGTCCCGGTGGATATCGTCGTGACTGAGGAATACGGGTGGACGCTGGCCCTGGGGATGCCCATTCTTGATGAGAACCATCAGATTATCGCCTATCTGTGTGCTGACTCCAGCATGTCCGAGATCATGTCCATCAAGGACCATTATCTTCTGCTCATCGGCGCCGTACTGGCCCTCCTTGCGCTCATCACGGGCTTCTGCGGCATTCTGGCCGTCAATTACTTTGTCATTCACCCCGTCAATATCCTCTCCTCGGCTTCCGTCGAATTCTGCAACGAGAACAACAACAACGAGCATCACAAATTTGAAAATCTGGCCATCCGCTCAAAGGATGAAATTGGAGACCTGGCCAGCTCCATGGCCCAGATGGAAAAGGACATCAATCTGCATGTGGCCAATCTGGTCAAGACCGCCAATGCGCTCATCCAGTCAAGAGAGAAGGAGGCGGAACTGGCCGAGGCTGCCAACATCGACCCGCTCACCAAGGTCAGAAACAAGCGGGCATTCGTCACTGAAGAAGAACATATGGATGAAGAGATCAAAAACGGAACCGCAGAGTTTGGCGTCGCCGTCATTGACATGAACAACCTGAAAACCATCAATGATACGTACGGACACGAAAAGGGCGATGAGGCGATTCGGGACCTTTGCAACCTGATCTGCAACACGTTCAAGCACTCTCCGGTCTTCCGGATAGGCGGCGATGAATTCGTCGTGATTCTCAGGAAATTTGACCTCAAATACAGGGACCATCTGATTTCCGACTTCTACGCCGCATCTAAGCTCGAGGAAGCCATCGTTCCCTGGCGCGGAATGTCCGCTGCAATCGGGTACAAGGTATTTGATCCGCAGACTGACAACAAGTTCTCGGATGTGATGAAGGTTGCGGACGCCAGAATGTATGAAAAGAAAGTCCAGATGAAGAAGGATAAGGGACTTCCCATGCGGGGCGGACGGGAGTGAGTATTCCGGGATTCCCCCTCCTC
>OMRS01000203.1 GCA_900313545.1 uncultured Eubacteriales bacterium
CAGCATCTACACCATCCACAGGAACAGCACCTATATCTTCCATCACGGCCCCTTAAACAGCCATGAACGGAATGTCTACGAACTTCTGAGGACGTCCCCTTACCGCAACTATCTGGAAAGCGACTATTACAGGCCGGATGAGGTGGTGTATTTCAAGCTGGTGGATGGAGATGAGAAAATCGCCCAGATGAAAAAACGCCTGGAAGAGCAGATGCCCGGGAATCGGTTCAGAATGGCCATCCGGCCGCAGGTGGGTCTGGATGACATCAGCGGCCTGTATATCTATCCTCACGAGACCACCGTCGAGCGCGCCATGGACCAGGTGATGAAGATCTGCGACCCGGATGAATCCGGCATGAAAAAGTGCCCGGTATTTTCCCAGAACGGATACCGCTCGGAAAGGGACGCGCTGGAGATCCTTCGGCGGGTGGGGACGGTGTATGAACCGGTGACCATTCGCTGGCACGGGCGCAGGATCTACCGGCAACGACTGAAGGGTTAAGCAACGGAAAAATACGGCTCGGAGATATAATGATGGAATTGACGATATTGATGCCCTGCCTGAACGAAGCGGAGACGCTTGCGGTGTGTATCCGCAAGGCAAGGCGGTTTTTGACGGATCACGGGATTGATGGGGAGGTCCTGATTTCTGACAACGGCAGTACGGACGGAAGTCAGGAGATCGCCCGGGCGGAAGGCGCAAGGGTGGTCACCGCCTCCCGGAAGGGATATGGCAGCGCCCTGATCACCGGCTGCCAGGAGGCCAGGGGAACGTATGTCATCATGGGAGATGCGGACGACAGCTATGACTTTCTTCATCTCATGCCCTTTGTTGAAAAGCTCCGGGAGGGCTATGACCTGGTCATGGGGGACCGCTTTGCGGGAGGCATCGAGGACGGGGCAATGCCCTGGAGCCACAGGTATATCGGCAATCCGATTCTGTCCTTCGTCGGACGCATCTTCTTTCACAGCCGCATCCGGGACTTTCACTGCGGGCTGAGAGGATATCGCCGGGAAGCCATCCTGGGCCTCGATCTGCAGACAACCGGCATGGAATATGCCTCTGAAATGGTGGTCAAGGCGGAGCTGAACGGGCTTCGGATCGCGGAAGTGCCGACGACGCTCAAAAAGGACGGAAGGAGCAGGCCGCCGCACCTGAGAAGCTTCCGGGACGGCTGGAGACACCTGAAGTTCCTTCTGATGTATGCGCCCAACTGGCTGTTCCTGTATCCCGGGCTGTTTCTGCTCATTGCGGGCATTGCGGGAAGCCTAGTGCTCCTTGGCGGGCAGCTGCACCTGTTCAATGTGGTGTTCAGCATCAACACCCTGCTGTATTTTGCGTTTTTCATCATTCTCGGGTTCAATATCACGACCATGTTCCTTCTGGTGAAGCTGTATGCCTACAACCATCACCTGCTTCCGCGAAGGGAGACGGACTGGAACCGGAAGCTGAAGGAGGATACCTTCATCTTCTGCGGGGCGCTGGTCACGATCATCGGCATTGCCCTGAGCATCACGGCGGTGTCTTTCTGGAGGACCAGCGGGTACCGCGATCTGATCCCGGAGGAGATTATGAGGATCACCATTCCGGCAGTGACCCTCATCGCCATCGGCGTACAAAGCGTTTTTGCCGGGTTTGTGATGAGCATTGTGAAGGTCAGGGCAAAATAAGGGCATACCAAGGGACTTGCCGGGACAGACAACGGGTCCCGGACATGCAGGAAGAGGGATGAAGGATTATGAAGAAACTGGCACAGGGACTTGCAGTGCTGCTGACTTTGGTGCTGCTGTGTTCAGCAGGACTGGCGGATGTCTCCAGGATTCGTCTGGTGATCCGGGACGCTGAAAACCAGGAGACGGAGCTTCCGCTGGGAGAGGGTATGACCACCAGGGGCGCGAGGCTGTTCTGGCTGGATCTCAATCAGCTGCCTGAGGAAGCGCGCGCGCTGATTGCCGCCGGCGGAGGCGTCGTACAGGTCTTCAATGAATATGGGGAGATGATGGGAGAGGCCCCTGTATCGGTGGTGGAGGATCAGCCGCTGACCCTCGCGGATCCGACCATGCCGGATTCCCTTCCTGTTTCCCTGATTGCCACCTACAACGGGATTCCGGACAGCGGTGAAAGTACGGATGTGTGGCTGGAGAGCCGGGGAATCCAGGTTGCGGAGCCTGCGCAGGAGCCGACTGAGGAACCCACGCCGGAACCGACACCTGAACCGACGGAGGAACCCACACCGGAGCCGACGCCGGAACCCACACCCGAACCCACACCGGAGCCGACAGCGGAACCCACGCCGGAACCAACACCGGAGCCGACCTCCGAACCGACGGCGGAACCCACGCTGGAGCCAACCTCCGAGCCGACGCCGGAGCCGACAGCGGAACCTGCGCCTGAACCCAACACCGAAGCGACGCCCGAACCGGCCCAGCCCCCTGTGACGGAATCCACGCCCCTTCCTCAGATGGAGGTTCCCGGGTGGATGGTGACCCTTCAGGAGTCGACGCCTGTCCTGGACAGCCCGGACGGAATGCTGATCTTTGAGGCAGGACGGGAGGCGGTTCTGCAGGGCAGAAGCGGCGTCTGGGGGCAGGACGGGAATTTCTGGATTCTGGTGGATTCCATTTCCGGTCAGGGCTCCGGATTCGTCAGGATGGATCAGGTCCGGGAAGTCTCCGCTGAGGAAGCCGGACGGATCCTTCAGTCGGGGCAGCAGTCCCAGCAGGGGACACAGATCACCGGCACCTACGCGCTGACCGCAAACAGCACGGGGAAAAACAATCTTCGGGAGAAGATTCCCGACGGAAACATCGTGAAATCCTACCCGAACAAGGTGCTCTTCCAGGTGACCGAGCAGGTCACGGATGCATCGCACAATACCTGGTATAAAGTCACGAACGTGGAGGATGGGTCCTCCGGATACATGCGGGATTTCCTGCTGAAAACGCTTTCTCCCGAGGAGGCGGAGGAAGCCCTCAAATCCCTTGAACAGCCGGAGGCGACCCCGACGCCCTCGCCGGAACCCACCGCCACCCCGGAGACGACGGATGCGCCCACCGCCGAACCGACGCAGACCCCTGTGCCGGAGCCCACGGCCACTCCCGATCCGGGCAGGGAACAGGTCCTGTCTGACGGGGCGGTGTACCATTACGGATTCAATACCGGAAACCAGGTCAATGTCCGCCGGCAGCCGACCAAGAATGCGGGCGTGGTCAGAAGGCTTGGCAAAAACAGCATCATCTGGGTGATGGAGCAGGTCAGGGACGCGGGCGGGAATGCCTGGTGCCTGGTGCGCACGGACAACGGGGATGAAGGATACATGTCCGCCCAGTTCGTGAGGCTGATGGCCACCCTCGAAGAGGAAAGGTATATTGCGGAACTGGATGATCCTGAAACAGTGCCGGACCCGACCCCGACCCCCACAAGTGTGCCCTCCGTCACGCCGACTCCGACGGTGACCCCGACCGCAACCCCGAC
>OMRS01000168.1 GCA_900313545.1 uncultured Eubacteriales bacterium
CGGCGGAAGAGGCCGTTTCAGGCGTCACGGGAGCGGCTGCAAGACCGGAGCCGTCTTCCCAGCCGGAGGAGACGGAATCAAGGACCAGGTCTGCGGATGCGGGGGACGATGCCGGCTGTGAGGAATCCGAAGAACCCGGGGCCTGAACAGTCTGCCCGTCCATGGAGCCGGGAAGCGGAGAGGGCAGAGTGTTGGCGCCGGACTCGGCAGGAGTGGGGATGAGAATCTGTTCATCAGAGGACTGGAGGGAGGAGCGGACCTGGAAGTCGCGGATCAGGGTGATCAGCTCCTTCTTGGTCAGGTGACTGTTCTCCGAATCAAAGAGCGCCATGAAACTGCCATCCTCGCTTTGTTCGGCGGAAAAGAGCATTCCTTCTCCGTCACGGGTGGAAATGAGGGTGGGGTACAGGGTCTGCATGCTCTGGGTGATTCGATCTCTCTCCTGATCCTGCAGGTCATAGACCACGGTGCTGTTTTCCGCGTCGATGAGGATATAGCCCGGCCTTGCGGTATAGATGTAGCGGGTTTCCAGAGCGACATTGTTGTCAAGGTCCTTGGCGGTGAAGGTGATCATCCGGTTGGAGCCGGGAACCGCCTTCAGAGGAAAGGAAAACTGCAGCAGCCATGAGCCGTTTCCCCGGATACGGTAGGATTCGCTCCGTTCTCCGCACAAAAGACCATACAGATAGAAGGCATTGTCGCCCTGGAGGGTTTCGCAGCTGGCCTGGAAGCGGGCATTTCCGGTGCCCGGAACCAGCACTGTGGGCGCAGACAGGGTAAACTTCGCCGAAGTGGAGCTGTTCGTGAGGGGACGGGTCATTTTAATACTCAGAATGTTGCCCGGTGCGGTGGCGGCCAGCATCGCAAGCGCATCCTCACTGGAAAACTCTGCCTGTGAGGCGGAGGCTTCCACGGGGTAATGGTCATTCATTGCTTCATGCTGCTCGATACGGGTCAGCTGCCAGTAGACATGGACAGGGGATTCTGCCACGGAACAGCCGGAGAGCACCAGAAACAGGATCAGGAAACCGAGAACGAATCGCTTCATGGAATCTGTGAGCAGGGAAGATGTTCCGGGTAAAGGGAAATCCCTGCTGTCTCCTTTCTGAGGATGTCAATAGAGATGTGCCGCGCCGAGGAATCAAAAAAAGTTACAATAATATGGAATTGATATTCATTTTAAGCATTCCGCGGGAAAAAAACAAGCGACAAATGAGAGCCGGCAAAAGATTTCTTCAAACGGTGGACTCCGGAAGGACTGAAGGGGAACGAATGGCAGTTTTTCTATGCAGAACAGGGATTCTTCCCATTCGGGGGAAAAATAGGGCTAGCCTTGCCTTTCAGGTGAATTTCAGATATAATGCGGCTATAAACCGAAAGGGAGGAATGTCCAGTGATACGGATTATTTTCGGAAAAAAAGGTACAGGAAAGACCAAGCGCATTCTGGATATGGCAAACAATGCAGCCAGAGAAGCAAAGGGAAATGTCTTTTTTGTTGATGTAGATAAAAGCTATACCATCAATCTGAAGCCCCAGGTCCGGTTCGTGGATGCCAGCGAGTACAATGTCAAGGGACCGGAAGCGTTCTATGGATTCCTTGCAGGAATTCTCTCCGGCAATTACGATATCAGCGAGCTGTTCATCGACGGACTGCTCAAGCAGCTGAACTATGCGCCCATTGAGGAGATCCAGGTGTTCTTTGATAAGCTGAACAAACTGGTGGCTCACGCGGGCTGCGATGTTGTGATCAGCTACAGTGAGGATGCCTCTGAAGTTCCGGAGTCCATCCGCCGCTATGAAATCTGACAAACAGGTTGGATGAGATGCGTTCTCATCGAACAGGATCAGGCAGAGCGTTATATCAAAACAAGGCAGGAAAGTTCATTTCCTGCCTTGTTTTTTTTCAGGTGGTACCGGAGCGTGGCTTTTTCACTCCCGTCCTGGCCGCCATCTGGCCGACGGTGATCGTACCTTCCTTTGTCAGTTCATAGGCCTGTTCCATCCGCTCGGCGACTGTGTCTTTCTTATCGGCCCTGCCCTTTTCAGTCACCCTGGCTGCCTTCTTCTTCACCGCATTCCGCTGCTTCCAGTGCTTCAGCTCATGCTGCGCCGCGTCCCGGATTTCCCGGTTTACGATTCCCTTGCGATGGTCTTTCACCAGTTACGGCTCCCATCCCTTGTCGATCTCCATGGCGATGATGTTTCTGCCCGGGGTCTTGTTGAAGAACTGGACGGTTACAGAGTCGTTTATGCGATGATTAACGGGAGAACAGTTGTGATCAGCACATAATTGGCGGGGCTGCGCGGCGATGTGTATAAAGAGATGAGTGGACTGAAATCAACCGCAGACAGTAAACGGATTGGAAGCATCCTGGAGGAATCCAGGGTACTTTTTCATGCCCTGCGGGGGCAGGCTGTCAGGCCGGGAATGCCTCAGGGAAGCAGGCCTGCGGCAGGGAAACGGGGACCCGAAGCGCTGCATATGGGGGACCGGGATGAAGGCCGCTATGGACGCTGCTGTGTATTCGCCGTTTCAGCGTACCGGGAGATGCGGATCCCTTTCGGCAGCGGTGGCTCATGCGGCCCTTCCCTGGACCTGCCTAAAACCATCCATGACAGGAATCATGAATTATGATATGATCTGTCCCGTCGATCCGGCAGGTGCAGATTTCCCGAATGCGAAAGGGGAAAATGAACGGACCGGAACAGGATCGGCGCCCTGCGGCGAAAAGGCGCGGTCTGGAACGCGACGCAGGCCCTGAAGGCGTTCGCTGTCAGAGGCGAAATGCACCGGTTATTCGACAGAACTGTCTGATGAGGAATGCGCTTCCCGGATGGGAAGCTGTTTTATGGCAAAAGGGGGAAAATGACTTGAACATGAAATCAACCCGCGGCGCGAACAGCGTGACGCCGTCGATGTCCATTCTGCGGGGGCTGGCACCGGATGGAGGACTGTACATCCCTTCTGTATTTCCCCATCTGAGCATGACCGACATCCAGGCGCTGACCGGGATGACCTATGAAGAGCGCGCGGAGAGGGTGCTTTCCGTCTTCCTGACGGATTTCACGAAGGAGGAACTGCATGCGGCCATCACCGGCGCCTATGGAAGCGGGTTTGACTGTCCGGAAATTGCGCCGCTTCGTCCGGTGGGAAACTGGGCCCATTCCCTGGAACTGTGGCACGGACCCACACTGGCCTTCAAGGATATGGCCCTGCAGATGCTGCCGCATCTTCTGACGACCAGTGCCCGGAAAAACGGGGAAAACCGGGAGATTTTCATCCTTGTGGCCACCTCCGGAGACACGGGCAAGGCCGCACTGGAAGGATTCCTGGATGTGCCGGGAACCCGGTGCTGCGTGTTCTATCCGGAGGGGGGCGTCAGCCAGGCCCAGTATCTGCAGATGGTGACCACTGGGGGCAGCAATACCCATGTGATCGCCGTCAGGGGCAACTTTGATGATGCCCAGAGCGGCGTCAAGAAAATCTTCGGGGACAGGGATTTTGCCGCCCGAATGGATGAACAGGGCAGGGTGCTGTCCTCGGCCAACTCCATCAACTTCGGCCGCCTGGCTCCGCAGATCGTCTATTATTTCTCCGCCTATGCGGACCTGCTGACCAGCGGGGCCATCAAACCGGGGGAGGAAGTCAATTTCTGCGTACCCACAGGCAACTTCGGGGATATCCTGGCTGCGGATTACGCCCGCCGGGCCGGTCTTCCGGTGGGCAGGCTGATCTGTGCCAGCAACAAAAATGACGTTCTCACCGACTTCATCCGCACGGGATGCTATGATATCTCCAGCAGGCCTTTCTACCGCACGGTGGCCCCCTCCATGGACATCCTGATCTCCTCCAATCTGGAGAGGCTGCTTTTCAGCCTTGCCGGGGAGGATGCGGCGAAGGTTGCCGGATACATGAAGCAGCTGGCGCAGGAGAAATGCTACCGGATCGATGGGGACATGCTGAGTGCGCTCCAGTCCCTCTACAGCGCGGAGGCGGTGAGCGAAGAGGATCTGCTGGAAGAAATCCGGCGGACCTGGCAGGAGGATCACTATCTCATGGATACCCACACGGCAGTGGCCAGCGCGGCGCTGCGCAGGTACCAGAGCGCCTCGGGGGATTCCCGCCGGAGCGTCATCGTATCCACCGCCAGCCCCTATAAGTTCGGCGCATCCGTGCTCAGCGCGCTTGCCGGCAGCGAGGCATGTGCGGGCATGAACGACTTTGACTGCTGCAGGGAGCTTTCCCGAATGACGGGGACGCAGGAACCGGACCAGATCCGGAAACTTCCTGAGATGGAAATCCGCCACCGCAGAGTGTGCGACAGGACGGAGATGGCTCAGGCGGTTCTGGAAACCCTGAAACGCTGAATCCGATAAATCAAGGGTACCCGGAGTGGAAACCGCACGGAAGGTGCGGCCTTCATTCCGGGTACCCCTTGCTTTGGCAGGTCAGAATTCGTAGATGGACTGGGTGGGGGCAAAATCGGAGTCATAGGCGATGATCCGGGAAAAGCTGTTCCGGGCGGCAAGCTGAAGCATGTCGGTTTGCGTGCTGTGCACATTGTAGCGAAGGAGAGATGCCTGGCCGGAATGAATCAGCAGGGAGGCGCGGGACCCGGGCTCAACGGTGCCTGTGAAGATGACCCTGCCGCCGCAGACCAGAAGCCGGGAGACCAGATCCCGGGCATAGATGCTGTCCAGCTGATCATCGCTGACAAAATAGACGCCCAGTGCCACCAGATTTTCCGGGATTGAGCGAACATGCACCGAATCCAGCACATCCTGGATGTTTTCCCGTACCCACATGGCGGAGGCGTCCAGATGCCCAAGCTCCGTGATGAAGTGGGTATCGGCAAACACATCCGTATAGGGGAGCTTTTCACAGATATAGGAAAGGATGCCGATCCCCCGGCCGAATTTGGGAACCGGGAGCAGAACGGGACGGCCGTCTGCCAGGGCAACGGTGATGGCGCGGATCAGGCGGTCCATCTGGGCCTTCTGTGAGAAGGAGGGACTGCGGCCGTAGGAACAGTCAAGAACGGCCAGGTCTGCATTCTGATCGACGATCGGGTCGCAGGCATGCACCCGGGCGGAGCCGTAATAGTCACCGGAAAAGAAGATGCTGTGACCGTTTTCCTCCAGACGGAACCAGGCGCTGCCGGAGCAGTGACCGCTTCTTCCCCAGACGCCGTGAAGACCGCCAGGCAGCGTGAAGGTCTCATAGGGAAGAGACATCGCTTCGAGAATGACCGGGTCATCTATGGGAAAGGGGAGCTGACGCGCAGTTTCCGTGGTGAGCACCACACGTCCGTGAAACCCGTTGGCAAACAGGCGGGGAAGTGCGCCGGACTGGTTTTCATGGGAATGGGTAATAAAGAGATAGCTGGCCTGCTGAATCTGTTCCGGACTCAGATGAGGCAATTCATCCCCGCGATAGGCGCGCTGATAGCCGCAGTCGAAAATAAAAGACAAATGATCTCCCTGCACGACATAACAGTGCCGTTTCTGGGTGCAAGGGGTGCCTGTCAGATAAAGCCGCATGCTGCCTCCTGTCAAGATGGATTGAATGAACCGGTTTCGCAGGTTTTCGCAAGTATAGTACAAAAACCCCGCGCAGACAATGAATGATGGAAAAAACAGACATTCTTTGTGAAATATGCGGAAGACAATTGGGGTTTTTCGGACAGTGTTCACACCTGTTTTTTGAATGCTCCTCTTCATTTTGGGGAAATCCGGCTGCGAAAGAGGGTAAGCGGTGTTTATTCCGTACATGGGAAACACACCCTGGCAGGATTATACTTTCATACAAGGTACGCAGTCGACGGGATGGATGTAAACAGAACGGAAATGTATTCCGTAAGAAAAGAGTGGAGGAAAAGCTTGCAATTCCAAGAACAGGTCGGTTAAAATCATCATCGTACTTTTTTTTGTTTACCGCTCAGAAAGGGCATGAAAGAAAGGAAGAACGACATGAAGAAATTGCTCAGTATACTCGTGGTGCTCACGATACTGCTGTCCATCTGCCTC
>OMRS01000204.1 GCA_900313545.1 uncultured Eubacteriales bacterium
CCATGGACCTGGCGGCGAAGGGGCTTGCCCCGGAGGACATCGTCAGGGAGCTGGAAGAAAGGCGGAGGAGGGTGGATGCCGCCTTCCTGACCACCGATATATCCTATCTGCAGCGGGGCGGCAGGTGCTCAAGCGCCGCGGCCTTCGGCGCGAAGCTGCTGAGCATCCGGCCCTCGGTGGACCTGGTGGACGGGGAAATGCGCATGGGCAAAAAATACCGGGGATCCCTGGAGCGGTGCCTGCGCCAGCATGTGCAGGACAGGCTCGCGGAGCCGGAGAGGATCGATCCCCGCAGGGGATTCGTGTGCCGTTCCCCCGGGGACGAGGAGATGTATCGGATCTTCCTGGAGGAGATCGAGAAGGCGGGCGTCTTTGAGGAGCTGATTGAAACCCATGCGGGGTGCAGCATCTGTACCCACTGCGGCCCCAACACCTATGCCCTCATGTATGAAAGAAAGGCATAACCATTTGCCATGGCGGCGCGGGGCGCCGCCTTTTCCATGTTCCGGGAAGTTGACGCAAAGAAACGAAAACGGAAAAAGGCTTGCAACAAACCGGAAAATCAGGTAGGATACAACTATATAAACACCGGGAAGTCCCGGTGAAACGGGAGAGGGCGGGAAGATGAAAAAGATACTGTGGGCGGTGCTTGCGTGCATGCTGCTTTCATGCGGCGCCCTGGCGGACGTGGTTCGGGAAATGGACCCCGGTGAGATGGAAAAGAGCCTTGAGGGCAAAACGGTGTCCATTGTCTCCCCGGGGGTGGGCGCGGTTCTGGCGGGCAATGCCTCCGACTGGATCAAGGTGCGCCTGGGATTTGCCGGGGAGGAAGCGGCCCCGGCGAAACGGGTGAACTGGCAGCTGCTTGAAGAGGACGGGGGAGACCCGGTCCGGGAAGGCAGCCTTGAGGAAGTGAAGGGCGGCGTGACGGAGATCATCGTCCCCCTGTCGGCATTCCCCGGCCCCGGGGATTACTGGTTCACCGTGTCCGCGGAGGAGGACCGGCTGTTCCTCCCCTTCACGCTGATCATGCTGGAGGACCTGGCAGAAAGCAGGGCCGCCACGTCTGATGAGGCGCAGCGCTCCGACCCGGGCGCGGAGGAAGAGGATGACGTGGAGTCCCTGATTGTCGAATGGGAGTATGAACCCGTCGAGTCCAACGCGAAGCTGGATTCGGTGGACGCCATGATCATGCAGATCGCGGTCCCCATGATGAATGTGTTTGTGGAAAAGCACATGGATGAGGTCGTGGAGGTCCTGAGGTCCAAGGAGCTGGTCCGCTATCCGGACAAGAAGTCCGACACCCTGTATTCCGGCTACCTGTGGATCAAGGGGACCGACAGCGAGGACACCTCCCCCAGTGCGGCGGTCAAGGGGATGATCCACGCGGCCGCCCTGGCCACCAAGGAAGGGGAGAATGCGCAGATCCTCAGCCCCGAACTGCTGGAGGAATACACAAAGGCCAACGGGGAAAAGCAGCTGGCCAGAAGGCTCCTGAGCTTCTCGGAGGTCCAGGATACGGGCAAGGCCGATTTCTGGTGGCACATCGTCACGGTGGCCAACACGGACGGGACGCCCTTCCAGAACACGCTGTACCTGCTGTGCCACTTCCAGGACAGGGAGAGCGGACTGCTCACCCAGTGGAACTGCACCGACCAGGATGTGGTGGACGCGGTGCTGTCGGTCATCAGCAGCCAGGCGGACCTGAAGGAAATCAATGAGCAGGCCTATCTGTGGCTGTCCGGCCGGCACGGCATCCCGAATGGCGGCGAGGTGACCGAAATCCGGAGGGCGGAAGCCACCGAGGCCCCCGCGGCGCCGGAAACGCCCGCCGGGCCCGCGCAGGTTCCGGAGAGCGTCACCGCGTCCGGGCAGGAGGAGACGGCGGACACCCCCCCGGAGGAGGTCATGGAGGAGGGCACCGTTCCCCGCACGCCCCTGAGCCGGGAGGAGATTGAAAAACGCTATTCGGTCCGTCCCGTGGAGGAAGGCTCCTATTTCTATGTGCGCATCAACCGTGACAGGGGATGCAATGTGCGCAGCGGGCCCAGCCAGGACTCCCTGAAGGTGGGCACCACGCTTTCCGACCGGCGCTATCCGGTGCTGGGCTTTGCGGACAACGGCTGGTACCTGATCGAGCTGCCGGACGGCACCATCGGCTTTGTGGCGCCCAACCTGGCCCGCCTCTTTGTGGGAAGCAGGAAATACTGAAAGCGGCATGCGGTTTGCGTCCGGGAAGCCCTCTGGCTTCCCGGACTTTATCAATATGTGCATATAATTATGAAAAAGCTGCGCAAAATGTTGAAATAGGGCTTGTCATCAGAAACAGTCAATGTTATAATCCCGCTGTTGCAGTTGAAGGATGATGCAGTGGAAAGAGTGGGTGTTCCCCACTCTTTCTGTTTGACATACCCCCGCTTTTCCGCACAGGCGCCAGCCTTTGGAGGCGGGAACATCAGAATCAGGAGTGTGTGAATGGCACAGAATGCGCAGGCCAGGGAACTGGAAGGAAAACTGGAAGCCCTCGCGGGGCAGTTTGGCTTTGAGCTGGTGGATGCAGGGATCGAAAAGGAAGGTCCCAGCCGCTATTACCGCATTTATATCGACAAACCCGGCGGAATCACCCTGAAGGATTGTGAAGCCTATCACCGTGCCTGCATCCCGTTGGTGGAGCACGTGGACTATGACTTCCTCGAGGTGTGTTCGCCGGGTCTTGATCGTCCGCTCAAAAAACAGAAGGATTTTGCCCGCGCGCTGGGAAGGCGCATCGAGCTGAATCTCTTCCGCCCGAGAAACGGGAGCCGGCACTTTGAGGGGACCCTCGCATCCTGCGACGGGGAAACCCTGTGCGTGGAGTGCGACGGGGAGACCCTGAGCCTTGAAATGAAGGAACTGGCCATGTGCAGGCTGCTGGCGGAGATTTCGGAAGAGGAGATAGAAAATTCACAGCTGGCGCAGCCAAACTCCGGGGAGTAGGAAAGGAACCAAAGATGATCGACAGAAAAGGCAATGAGGCGCTGGTCCAGGCCATTAATGAGCTGACGGCGGAAAAGGGAATCAACAAGGAAGCCGTCTATACCGGCATCGAGGAAGCGCTTCGCAACGGATACAAGAACAACTTCAACCGCCAGAGCGGCATGCCCGCCAACACGAATGTGCGGGTGGAGATCGACCGGAAAACCGGAGCCATCCGGCTCTTTGCCCGCAAGACCGTGGTGGATGAGGTCTATGACAGCGTGACGGAAATCAGCCTGGAGGAGGCCCGCAGGATCCAGCCCAGCTACGAGGTGGATGACATCGTGGAGGTGGAGATCGAGCCGGGGACCTTCAGACGAATCGCGGCCCAGACGGCCAAGCAGGTGATCCTCCAGAAGATCCGCGAGGCGGAGCGGGGCAAGGTGTTTGAAAATCTCTCGGAAAAGGAGAATGAAATTCTCACTGCCATCGTATATAATACCGATGCGGAAACCGGCGTGGTCAGCGTGGAGCTGGGCAAGACCGAGGGCTTCATCGATCCCAGCCAGCAGATGGCCACGGACGTGTATCGTCCGGGGGAGCGCATGAAGGTCTACGTGATTTCCATGATCAGCGGCGGACAGTATGTCAGCCAGCAGAACAAGAAGGGCCCGGCCGTCAGCGTGTCGAGGACCCATTCAGGCCTGGTCAAGCGCCTGTTTGAGCTGGAGGTCCCGGAAATCCAGGAGGGCCTGGTGCAGATCCGCTCCATCGCCCGGGAGGCGGGCTCGAGGACCAAGATCGCCGTCTATTCCACGGATCCCATGGTGGACCCGGTGGGTTCCTGCGTGGGCCCCAGGGGCCAGCGCGTGGACCGGATCGTCACCGAGCTGCGGGGCGAGAAGATCGACATCATCAAGTGGTCCTCCGACCCGGCCGAATTCGTGGCCAATTCCCTCAATCCCGCCAATGTCCTCGAGGCGCATGTGGAGGAGCGGGAAAAGCTGTGCAGCGTGGTCGTGCCGGACAACCAGCTTTCCCTGGCCATCGGCAAGGAGGGACAGAACGCCCGCCTGGCCGCGCGCCTGACGGGATGGAAGATCGATATCAAGAGCCAGACGCAGGCCAATGAGCTGCGTGAGCAGGAGCGTGCCAGAGAACTCGCCCAGGAGGAGCCCGGGGAGTAGGCCGCTTCCGGTCTGCGGATGCGGAAAGAACCGGTGAGGCTTCATGAAGACAAGGAAGATTCCCATGCGGATGTGCGTCGGCTGCCGCGAAATGAAGGAAAAAAAGTCGCTGGTGCGGGTGGTCAGGACCACGGAGGGGGAGATCCGGATGGATCCCACCGGAAAGGCCAACGGGCGGGGCGCCTATGTCTGCCCGGATCCCGCGTGCCTGGAGAAGGCCGTCAGGCAGAAGCAGCTGGAGCGGGCCCTGGAGGCCAGGATCGACGAATCGGTGCTCGCCAGGCTGCAGGAGGCCGTGCGTGATCACCAGTGAGCGTTTTTTCGGCATGCTGGGCCTGTGCATGCGCGCGGGCCAGCTGGTCACCGGCGAGGATGCCTGCAGAAAGCTGATCCGGGACGGAGAGTGCGCCCTGATGCTGCTGGACGGCGGGACCTCCATGAATACCCGCAGGCGGTTCGAGGCGGTCTGCGGCATGACCGGCGTCCCCCTGCACCTGTGCAGGCCGGGAGCCTGCGGGACGGCCATCGGCCGGGGGAACCGGATGTGCGTGGCGGTCCGCAGGGGCGCGCTGGGGTCAAGGCTGCTCGAGCAGCTGCAGACGGAATCATCACACAATATAGAGTAAAATAATCCATCTCGGGGGTGCGAGGCAAGAATGGCAAAGAAAATTCAGGAATTCACCAAGGAAATCAGCCGCAGAGCGAACGAGCTGTATTCGGAAGTATCCCGGCTGCACCAGTCCGCGGACAAGGTGATGCAGGAGATGCGTCAGTCCCTGCAGCGCTTTGAGGTCAAGGCGGCGGAGGAACAGGCGCAAAAACGCAGGGAGGAAGAGCGCAGGGCTCTGGAGAACCAGAGCAGGGCCTGGACCATGCCCGATGATGTTCCGGAAG
Source organism: uncultured Eubacteriales bacterium (assembly GCA_900313545.1). Next base: position 5,037 of record OMRS01000204.1, read on the forward strand.
AGAAGCCCGTGGTGGAGAAGGCTGAACCTGCCGCAGAGAAGAAACCCGCGGCGGAGGAAAAGCCCGCTCCCGCCGCCCGGGAGGAGAAAGGACC
>OMRS01000144.1 GCA_900313545.1 uncultured Eubacteriales bacterium
AGCGAGAACTTCGTGATCATCGACATCACCAATCCGGCCCACCGCAATGTCATCGGGGAGATGGACCGCTATACCGTGCCCATGCTGCTGCACGAGCACGCCATCTACCTGCAGGAGGGACAGCAGTACCAGGTGGAAAAACTGGACTTTACCGAAAAGAAGGCCTATGTCCGGCAGGTGGACGTGGACTACTACACGGATGCCGACCTGAACACCAGCATCAAGGTCATCGACGTGCTGCAGGAGATGCCCCTCCCGCAGGCCAGCCTGACCTTCTGCGAGATCGTGGTGACCTGGCTGGTGACCATGTTCAAGAAATTCAAGCTGGATACCCAGGAAAACCTGGGCTTCGGGGAAGTCAACCTTCCGGAACTGGAGATGCCTACCGAAGCCTGCATGTGGGCGATGGATTCCTCGTTGACGCAGGGCTACAGCATGGACGACCTGCAGGGCGGAATGCTGGCCTTGTCCAATGCCCTGCGCCAGGTGCTGCCGCTTTACCTCATGTGTTCTCGCCGGGACATCTGCGTTCAGTACCATGTCCGGGACAGCTTTACCCGCAGGCCCACCCTCATCGTCTTTGACAACTATGCCGGGGGCATCGGCCTGAGCGAGAAGGTCTTCCGCATGCGCACCCTGATTTTCAGCGACGTGGTGTCCCTGATCCGCCAGTGTCCCTGCGAGGCCGGCTGCCCGTCCTGCGTGGGACCCGCCTCAGAGGTGGGCGCCAATGGGAAGCGCATTGCCCTGGAACTTGCACAGAGGTTGATGGCCGAATGAGAAGCCTGAAAGACAAACTGGATGCCATGAACAGCTCCCGGAAAGCCCCGGCATCCCCGCCGCCCAGGGAAAGGGAAGAGCGCGCCCTCTATTTCCGGGAAACCGTCCTGCCCATGTCACAGCTTTACGGACTGGAGAAAACCTGCCTGGAGGAAGTCCGCTCCTGCGATCCCTATTTTACCGGGACACGCTGGGACCTGAATGACCTGCTGTTTGTGGACACCGAGACCACGGGCCTGAACGGCGGTGCGGGGACCATCGCCTTCGAGATCGGGCTGGGGAGGATGGAGGGGGACCATTTGCGCATCACCCAGTACGTGCTCTCAGGATATGACCAGGAGGAGCAGATGCTCCGGGCCGTGGCCGGCTGTTTTACGGAAAACACCATTGTGGTGAGCTTCAACGGCAAGATCTTTGACCTGCCGCTGCTCCAGTCCCGGATGATCCTCAACCGCATCCACGTCACCCCCACGGCGTATCCCCATCTGGACCTGATGCATGTCTCCCGCCGGGTCTACCGTCGAAGGCTCAAGCGGTGCAACCTGTCCTCTGTGGAAGAAGCGGCGCTGGGGCTTGTCCGGGAGGACGACCTGCCCGGGGCGCAGGTGCCCGAACGCTTCTTTTCCTATCTGCGCACCGGACAGTTCGAACACATCGAGCCGGTCCTGCGTCACAACCTGCAGGATGTCCTCAGCCTCGCCCAGCTCACCGGCGCCCTGTGCGCCGCCTTCCGCCACCCGGAGGAGCTGGAACATGACGAGGACGTCCTGAGCATCGGAAAAACCCTGCAGCGCACAGGCCATGCCGAGAAAGCCCGGACCTGCTACCGCATCGTGGGAACGCGCCATCTGCGCTCCGAGGGACACCTGTACCTGGCCATGCACTGCAAAAAGGAAAAGGACTGGGCACAGACCGTCCGGCTGTGCCAGGAGATGATCCGGCGGCACGAAAACGGCAGCTGGCCGCACCTGCAGATGGCCATGTACTGTGAGCATCATCTGCGGGATGCCCGGGCTGCCCTTCGCTACGCGGAAACCGCCCTTGAAATCGAAAGTCAGCGCCAGGCACTGGGCCTGGACCGGCAAAAGGAGATTCACAGTCTCTTTGCCCGCCTGCGGCGCCTCCGGCGCAAAATCATGAAAGAAACGGAGAGAGTGAACACGCCATGAGTATCCTTGGAAACCTTGCCGGAAACAAAGCCATGAACGCCCACCGGAAGGGCCAGTACGACCAGGCCCTGGAACTGTATCGGGAAGCCTATCGCAAAGGCATGGACAACCCCGCCATGCTCAAGAACATGGCCACGCTGCTGGTGCGCAATGCCTATTTTGACGAAGCGCTGGAGATCCTCAAGAAGCTGGACCGGCTGAGCGGAATGCCGGACAAGGAGCGCACGGATATCCACATCCAGTACGCGGTGATCCTCTGGAAGAAGGGACACCTGGACCATGCGGTGGAGATCCTTGAGAAGGATTTTGAAACCGTCCGCTACGGCAATATCTACAGCGTGCTGGGATACCTGCTCATCGAGCAGGGGAACGCTGAAAAAGCCCTCGCATTCAACCAGGCCGCCCTGGAATATGATGATGAGGACCCCATCTTCCTTGAGAACCTCGCCCAGACCTATTACCGGCTCCTCCACGACAAGGCGCAGGCCAGGGTCTACTTTGACCGTGCGCTGAAGCTCAAGCCCGGCCTGATCGACACCAACTACTTCCTGTCCCTGTATGATCTGGAGGAAGGGAACCGGGACAGCGCCCGCAAGCGGCTCCAAACCGCGCTGGAGGGGCGCTCCTCCGTGCTCAACTATGCGGACAGGGAAAAGATCAGCGAACTTCTGAAGACCCTCTGAAACCATAAAGGCCGCAGTGAATGCTTCACTGCGGCCTTCGAATTTCAGGTCAGGAAACGGATACTTCGGGCTCGGCTTCGCATATCCATGCATCCCCGTCATAGTCAATGTGCAGCACGGACCTGGGCGGCACGTCCTCGCCGATCAGCTTTCTGGCGATCAGGGTCTCGATCTCCCGCTGAATGAACCTCTTGAGCGGGCGCGCACCATAGACGGGATCGAAACTGGCCTCCACCACGTGGTTCCGGGCAGCGGGGGAGAGCACCGCGTGCAGCTGGCGGCTCTGCAGGCGGCGGTTCAGGTCCGCAATCTGCAGGTCGACGATCCGGTCGATCTCTCCGCGGGTGAGGGGCTTGTAGAAGACGATCTCATCCAGCCTGTTCAGGAATTCCGGACGGAACTGCCGCTTGAGCAGTTCCTCCACCTGGGCCTTGACGCCCTCAGAGAGGCTCCCGTCCGGGCGGACTCCCTCCAGGATGGCGGAGGATCCCAGGTTGCTGGTCAGGATGATGATGGTGTTCTTGAAGTCCACGGTCCGGCCCTGAGAGTCGGTGATCCGGCCGTCATCAAG
>OMRS01000282.1 GCA_900313545.1 uncultured Eubacteriales bacterium
AAGAACAGATCGTCATCGGGACCACAAAGCACAACTGTTCCGTCATGGAACCGGGCTGCATCCGCCACGGCGGGTCCGGGATGACCTATATCGGGGGCATCTCGGGGGATGCGCAAAGGGTGCAGCGCCTCGCCGATGCGCTGACGCAGTGCGGACTGGAGTGCGAATGGTGTCCGGATGTCCGGCGCCTCATCTACGAGAAACTGGTCATCAACGCGTCCTCCAGCGTGCTTTCGGGCATCCTTCAGGTGCCTCAGGGGTTTGTCCTGTCAAATCCCCACGCCTGGACGCTGTGCAAAACCCTCATCCGGGAGACGGTGGCGGTCGCCGCCGCGCAGGGCATCCGCCTTGACCCGGAGGAAAAGGTGGAGGAGGTCAGAAAACTGCTCGAGGGCAATCCGGGCGGACTGACCAGCATTTACGCGGACCTGCGCGACGGCAGGCGGACCGAGGTCGATACGATCTCCGGCGCGGTCGTGGCGGCAGGCCGGAAACTTGCCGTTCCCACGCCCATGCAGGAGACCATGGTGAAAGTGGTCCATGCCATGGAGGGAAAGGCGGACTTATGAGGCCCGGAGGACGGGCGCAACGGCCAAGGAGGGAGAAACATGGAACCTGTATATGAACTGAACGGCTACCGGGTGGTCGATCTGACCAAGACGCTGGACCCGAAGACGGAGAGCAGACGCTGCCATCTGATCCGCTACAACACCGGCGGCCCCATCCCGGACTACCATACGGCAATGGACCTGACCAGCCACCTGGGCACCCACTGCGAGTGCCCGTACCATCATTTTGACAACGGCAAATCCGTGGGAGAGCTGCCCCTGACCGCTTTCATGGGGCGCGGCATCTACGTGATCCTGGAGGACGCGGCGCCCAACAGCTATATCACGCCGGAGATGCTGGACAGGGCCTGCGGGGACTGGGTCAGGCCGGGGGACATCGTGATTCTGGACAGCCCGTACCGGCTCGCGCCCTTTACGCCCGATACGAACACGGAAAAGGACCGGCGCCTGTTTGTCAACGGGGACACCGCCCGGTGGATGCGCAGCCACGGGGTGAAGTGCGTCGGCTTCGGGGACGGCGTGTCCATCGAGAACCGCAATGAGGACGTGAAACCCTTCCATGACATCTGCATGGAGGCGGACATCACCTTCCTTGAGGTGCTCAAAAACCTGGAGCATCTCAGAAGCGACACCTTCTTCATGTCCTACAGCGCGCTGCCGATCCTTGGACTGGATTCCTGCCCGGTCAGGGCCTACGCCATCGAGGGCCTGCCGGGATTCACCCGCTGAGCACCGCTCTGCCGGAAAACCGACGACCGTACGCATCCAGCCAGGCGGAAGGGGGCACATGCCCCGCTTTCCCGCCTGGCTGGATGTTTTTTGTCCCGCGGGCACCCCGGAGGAGGAATATGCCCGGGAGTCTCAGCGGGCAGATGCGGGGTGGCGCCAGGCGTTCTTTAGACTTTCTTAACGCATCCGGGGCATCGTTAACGCCGGCCTTATTCTTCCTGCCGTATACTTGACGCAGACAGGAAAGGGGGAAGCGGGCGTGTATCATGGAAAGCGGCTGAACCTGACGACGTTTCAGGTGATCGTGCTGGGATTTTTCGCGCTGATTGCGGTCGGGACGCTGGTCCTGATGCTGCCGGTGTCCAGCATACGGCCGGGCAGCGCGGGCTTTGGAGACTGCCTGTTCACCGCGGTGTCCGCGGTGTGCGTCACGGGACTGGTGGTCACGGATACCGCGACCAGCTGGACGACGGCCGGGCAGGCTGTGATTCTGGTCCTCATTCAGATCGGGGGGCTGGGCGTCGTGACGGCGGCGGTGTGCCTGGCCTTTGTCTCACGGCGCAAAATCGGCCTGATGCAGCGCAGTGTCCTGCAGGAAGCGATTTCGGCGCACCAGGTCGGGGGCATCGTCCCTCTGACGCGGTTCATTGTCCGCACCGCCCTCGGGATCGAGGCGGCCGGAGCGGCGGTGATGCTGCCCGTGTTCGTCCGGGAATTCGGCTGGCGCCGGGGGGCCTGGGCGGCGGTGTTCCATGCCGTTTCCGCCTTCTGCAACGCGGGCTTTGACCTGACGGGCGTGCGCGGCCGCTTCTCCTCCATGACGGGATACGCGGGAAGCATCCCTGTGAATGCCGCGCTGATGCTGCTGATCACGCTGGGCGGCATCGGCTTTATCGTCTGGGAGGATGTCTCAAGGCACGGCCTCCACTGGAAGCGTTACCATCTGCAGAGCAGGATCGTGCTGATCACCTCCGCCGTGCTGGTGGCGGTTCCCTTTGTCTGGCTGCTGTGCTTTGAAACGAAGGAGATGCCGGCGGATGAGCGGGTGCTGTGTTCCCTGTTCCAGTCGGTGACGCTGCGCACGGCAGGCTTCAACACGATGGACCTTGGAAAAATCAGCGCGGGCGGGCAGGTGCTGATGATCCTGTGGATGCTCATCGGCGGCTCGCCCGGGTCCACGGCGGGGGGCATGAAGACCACCACGGCGGCGGTGCTGCTGCTGACGACCCTGGCGGTGTTCCGCAGGAAGGAGGACACCACGTGCTTCGGCCGGCGCATCGGAGAGGATGCCGTGCGAAGCGCCGCGGGCATCCTGCTTCTGTATGGCTTTCTGTTCCTGGCAGGGGGCATGTCCATCAGCACACTGGAGCACCTGCCCCTTGGCGCCTGCCTGTTTGAGACAGCCTCCGCCCTGGGAACGGTGGGGCTGAGCCTGGGGATCACCGGAGAACTTGGGCAGGTGTCCCGGGGAATCCTGATCCTGCTGATGTTCCTGGGCAGGGTGGGAGGACTGACGCTCATCTATGCGGCACAGCGGGTGAGGCCCTCGCAGCGGGGCATGCTCCCGATGGAAAAAATCATGGTCGGTTAAGGAGAGGAAAGAGATGAAATCCATTTTGCTGATCGGACTGGGACGGTTTGGCAAGTGCGTTGCCGAAAAGCTGAACGAGCTGCACCATCAGGTGATGGCCGTGGACAAACTCGAGGAGCGGGTCAACGAGGTGCTGCCCATCGTGACGGGGGCGCAGATCGGGGATTCCACCAACCGGAGCTTCCTTCAGAGCCTGGGCGTTGAAACCTACGACGTCTGCTTTGTGACCATCGGGGACGATTTCCAGAGCTCGCTGGAGACCACATCCCTGCTCAAGGACCTGGGCGCCCGCAAGGTGGTGGCCAGGGCCTCCAGGGAGATCCACAAACAGTTCCTGCTGCGCAACGGCGCGGACGAGGTCGTCTACCCAGAGGAGCAGCTGGCGGCGTGGACGGCCATCCGCTATACCACGGACCACGTGAAGGACTATCTCGCTCTGGACAGCGAATACGTCGTGTGCGACCTGTCCGTGCCCCAGGAGTGGGCCGGCAGGACGGTGGGGGGACTTGAGGTCCGCAGAAAGCACAGCCTCAACATCCTGGCGGTGCGGATGAAGGGCAAACCCAGCAGGGCGGTGAGCAGCGACACCCTCCTTGAAAAAGACGAGACGATTCTTGTCATGGGAAAGTGGAAGGATATCCAGAAATGCTTTAAAATATAGCTGACGGAAGGGGGACGGGAGGATGAACGGCAGAACGGGTCAGGACACGGCGGACAGGCATATCCTCATCTGCCTGTCCTCCTCCACATCCAATGCCCGGGTGATCCATGCGGGTGCGAAGATCGCCTCGGCCTTTCAGGGAACGCTGACCGCGCTGTTTGTGGAAACCCCGGCCAGTTCCCTCATGTCGGACGACGACAAAAAGCGCCTGCGCAGCAACATGAACCTGGCGGAGAAGCTGGGGGCCAGGCTGGACACCGTGACGGGGGATGACGTGCCCTACCAGATCGCGCAATACGCGCGGATTTCGGATATCTCCTGCGTGGTGATCGGGCAGACCTCCGGGTCCCCCGGGCTGTTCCGGCGGCGCAAATCGCTGACGGACCGGCTGGTCGCCTACGCGCCGGACCTTGACTACTACATCATCCCCGATCACGGCACGACGGCCTACGTGGCGCGCAGGCCGTCCGGGTTTGACCGCAGGCGGGTGCTGCTGGACGTGACAGTGTTCCTCGCCTCGCTGGGAATCTGTACGGCCATCGGCTTTCTGTTTTCCCACCTGGGGTTTACGGATGCCAACATCATCATGGTGTACCTGCTGGGACTGCTGGCCGTCTCCGTGGGCACCAGCCACCGGGCCTACAGCATGGTCTGGGCGGTGGTGAGCGTGCTGCTGTTTGACCTGCTGTTCACCACGCCGCGCCTGACGTTTGTCGCCTACGAGACCGGCTATCCCGTGACATTCGTGGTGATGCTCGCCGCCGCCTTCATCATCAGCACCCTGGCCATCCGCCTCAAGCAGAACGCCGGCCAGGCGGCGAAGGCGGCCAGAAGGATGAGCGTGGTGCTGGAGACGGACCGCCTTCTGGCAAAGGCCAAGACGGAGGGGGAAATCCGAAACGTCCTGGCCCACCAGCTCACGCAGCTGCTCCGGCGGAGCCTGGTCATCTATCCGGCGGCGGACGACCGCCTGGGGGATCCCGTCTTTGTCCCGGCGGCGGAGGATACCGTCCCCTACCACACCGAGGAGGAAAAGAAGGCGGCGGTCCTGGCCTTTACGCGGAACAAGCGGTCCGGGGCCACCACGGATGTGGCGCCCGAGGCGGATTACCTGTATTACAGCATGCGGGTGCGGGAACATGCCTACGGGGTGGTCGGGGTGGCCGTCCACGGGTCCCCCCTGGACGCCTCCGAGCAGAGCGTGCTGGCGTCGGTGGTGGGGGAATGCTCCCTGGCGCTGGAGAATGCCAGGAACGCCCGGGAAAAAGAGGAAACCATGGTCCTGGCGGAGAACGAACGGCTGCGGGCGAACCTGCTCCGGGCCGTTTCCCATGACCTGCGCACGCCGCTGACCTCCATCATGGGCAATGCCGACAACCTGCTCTCCTGCGGGGAGAGCCTGGATGCGCAGACCCGGAGGCAGCTGTATACGGACATCTATGACGATGCCCAGTGGCTGACGGGCATGGTGGAAAACCTGCTGTCGGCCAGCCGCATGAAGGAGGACCGGCTGAACCTGAACATGAACACGGAGCTGATGAGCGACATGGTCGACGAGGCGCTGGGGCACATGGGAAGGCGGCTGGAGGGCTTCCGGGTGGAAAAGGAGAAACCGGACACCCTCCTGTTTGTCAGGGCGGATGCCCGGCTGATCGTGCAGGTCGTGATCAACCTGCTGGACAACGCGTCGAAATACGCGCCGGCGGGCTCCCGGATTGACATCGGCCTGAGGGGGACCCGGGAGAGCGTGACCGTGCGCATCGCCGATGAAGGGCCAGGGATCCCGGAGGACCAGAAGGCCCACATTTTTGACCTGTTCTTCACCAGCGGGAACCCCACGGGGGACAGCCGGCGGGGGCTGGGCATCGGGCTTTCCCTGTGCCAGTCTATCCTCCGGGCCCACGGGGGAACCATCTCGGTATCGGACCGCCAGCCGCATGGCGCGGTCTTTGAATTTAGCCTGCCCAGGCTGGAGGTGAACGTGAATGAACAAGCCGCTCATTCTGATTGTGGAGGATGATGCGCCCATCCGCAACCTGATCTGCGTCACGCTGGAGGCGCACGGGTACCGGCAGCTCATCGCCCCCGATGCGGGAACCGCCATTCTGGAGGCCGCGTCCCACAATCCGGAGATCATGCTGCTGGACCTGGGGCTGCCGGACATGGACGGGGTGGAGGTGATCCGGAAGGTCCGCTCCTGGTCCGACATGCCCATCATCGTCATCAGCGCCAGAAGCGATGATGCGGACAAGATTGAGGCCCTGGACGCGGGCGCGGATGACTACCTGACCAAGCCGTTTTCGGTGGATGAGCTGCTGGCGAGGCTGCGGGTCACCCTGCGCCGCCTCACAAAGATGCAGGGCGACGGTCCGGACATGTCGGTCATGACCAACGGGGACCTGAAGATCGATTTTGCCGCCGGCTGCGCGTACCTGGCAGGGGAGGAGCTGCACCTGACCCCGATCGAGTACCGGCTTTTGTGCCTGCTGGCCAGAAACTGCGGCAAGGTGCTGACCCACAAATACATCACCCAGCAGGTCTGGGGTGCGGCATGGGAGAACAATGTGGCGTCGCTGCGGGTGTTCATGGCCACGCTGCGCAAAAAGCTGGACACCTCCGCGGGGGAAACGCCCTATATTCAGACCCGCGTGGGGATCGGGTACCGGATGGTGAAGGTAAGCGAATGATCCCGCGGCAGGAGGGCACCTGAGGGGCACGGGGGAAATGCCTGGCTTCCCCGCAGGACTAAAACGTTTTAGCCTTTTGCGCCCGGCCGGAAAGCAGGAAACGGACGAGCCGCCCTGCCCGAAGGCGCAGACCCCGGAAGAAACACAGCTGTCCCGCCCGGGCCTCATGCAGGAGGCCCGGGCGGGACAGCTTCATTTGCGGCAGGGAAGGGGAGCGCTCAGGGGGCTGCGGGCCCCGTCCTGCCGATGACGGAGTAGGTCAGACCCTGTTCCGTGCGGCAGGAGCGGTACAGGCAGACCTCCCGCACGGTCATGGAGGCCTTCGGGACCTCCACCGAGGACAGGAGGTCCTCCCGGGGCAGGACCGGCTTGCGCAAAAGGGTGATGTGGGGATTGAAGGCCTGGGGATCATGGGGGATCCCGGAGGCGGTGAGGCATTCCCGCACGCGCCTGGCCAGGGCATTCAGGGGAGCGCACTCGTCCACCCCGGCCCAGAGGACCCTTGCCCCTGGGAAAATGCCGGGACGGGAAAGGGCGATGGAAAAGGGGCGGCTGACCGGGGGCAGAACCGGGGTCACATCTTCCGGCCATTCCCCGATAAAGGCCAGGGTCAGGTGGAGATTGGACGGGGTAAGGTACCGCCCCGTGATTCCCGCCTGCCGAAGGCGGTCCTGCAGGCGGGAGAGGGCATCCCGGAAAGCGGGGGAGGGCTCCAGGGCAACAAACAGACGCATGATCCGGCCTCCTGTCCTCAAAGTCCCCTCCTGACGCTGCGGGGAGGGGCTCTTCCAGTATACCATGAAACGCCCGCCGGGGGGAAAACCGCTTGAAGGACCGCCGGCCGTCCCTGCCTGGGGGCTGCCTGTGGTTTGTGTGTTTCCGGGAAAAGAGGAGGGCGGGAGAGAGCGCGGTTTTGCGGTTGAAGATTGGAAGTGAAGGCATTACAATACCCATAGTACCGGATCTCTCCGCAAAGGAGCGCATCCGGAAGGACGGGGACGGAACCCGGACAAAGGGGAACGACAGGGTCCCGGCTTTTGTGCGCGTCCCCCGCGGGACGGGGAGGAGATGGGGACATGGAGATCACCCAAAGCTTTTATGACGGCCTGGCCCCATGCTATGACCGGCTGTTTTCCGACTGGGAGGCGGCGACGCGGGAGCAGGCGGACATCCTTTGCAGGCTGTTTTCCTCCTGCGGGATTTCCCCCGGCGCGCGGGTGCTGGACTGCGCCTGCGGGATCGGGACCCAGGCCATCGGGCTGGCTGCCCTGGGCTATGCGCTCACCGCATCCGATCTGAGCGGGGAAGCCCTCCGGCAGGCGAGGGAAAGGGCCGGGAAACGGGGCGTGAGGATCCGCTTTGAACAGGCGGACTTCCGGGTGCTCTCCCGCAGCTTTCCGGAAGAGTTTGATATCGTCATGGCCATGGACAATGCGCTGCCCCACATGCTCTGCGCCGCCGACCTTGAAACGGCGGTGCGGGAAATGGCCGGACGGGTCCGGGAGGGAGGGCTCCTTGCCGCCAGCATCCGGGATTATGACGCGCTTCTGGCGCAGCGGCCGCCGTACTCGCCGCCCTACATCCACAAAACGGACAGGGGCCGGCGGATCGCCTTCCAGACCTGGGACTGGCAGGGACGAAACTACCGCCTGATCCAGTACCTCATCGAGGATGAGGGGGCGCCGGAGGTACGCAGGTTTGAATGCGAATACAGGGCGGTCCTCAGGGAGGAGCTGACCGCGCTGCTCCTGGATGCGGGCTGCCGCCGGGTGGACTGGAAGTTTCCGGAGGAAACCGGGTTTTACCAGCCGGTGGTCCTTGCCATGAGATGAGCACCCTGCCGGGAAATCCGGAAAAAGCCCGGGGAGCCTGACAGGGGAAGGGCTCCCGGAATCCGCAAAGCGGAAAAGGAATGCGCCAAATGGAGTGGAATCCATGAACAATGCATACGACAAAGGAGGACAACGTATGAAAAAGGTGTGGCTATTCATCCTTGTGAGCCTGCTGGCGGTTGCCCTGATGTCTGCCGGCGCGGCGGAAATGACCGGGTCCGATGACGCGGGGAGCGGACCCATGGTAGGACCGGGAGGGACCAATCCGAACTCGGAGCCGGACACGCCCATCGTGGGGCCTGGCGGGACCAATCCGAATTCGGAGCCGGACACGCCCATCGTGGGGCCTGGCGGGACCAATCCGAACTGGGAGCCGGACACGCCCATCGTGGGGCCTGGCGGGACCAATCCGAACTGGGAGCCGGACACGCCCATCGTGGGGCCTGGAGGGATCAATCCGAATCCCGAACCGGACACGCCCATCGTGGGGCCCGGCGGAATCTATGACCCGGGTTACATCGACAATCCCGTCATTCATGTGTACATGTACGTGAACACCTCCAACGGGAAGCACCTGAATGTCCGCCAGAGCCCGGATTCCCAGGCGGCCATCGTTGGAGCGCTCGAATATGGGGAACAGGTCCTGGTGACCGGGTATGAGCAGAACCGCACCTGGGCGAGGATCCTCTACGGCAGTGCCGACCGTGCATATGTGCTTGCGCGCTATCTGAGCTCGAACCCGCCGGGACCGCGTCCTGTTCCGACCGCGACCCCCTATGTCCCGCCGTATTATCCGCCCTACTATCCGCCCTACCAGCCCACGGCCGCGCCGTATTATCCGCCCTATCAGCCCTATTCGCCCACTGCGCCCTCTCTGGCGCAGCTGAACCAGCAGTTCAACACCATGCAGCTGACCAACGGTGCGGCAACGGTCACCATCCATCCTCCCCGTGTCGGCGGCTATGTCCCGCTGTACTGGGCGCCGGACACCCAGGCCTCCGTCATCCGCTACTGTACGGAGGGCGAAAGCTTTTCGGTGGTGGCCTATAACAGCGAATGGCTGCTGCTTCGGGACAACCAGAGCGGCATGACCGGATATGTGACCCGGTCCTCCGCATTCTGAGATGAGGTAGACCTCAAACGCATGGCGCCCGTCGTCCCCCTGAGGGGGACCAGGCCGCCGCGGGGAGGCTGCCCGGGAGGCGCATGAACAGGCTGACCGGGAGCGGAGGAGGCGGATCTTCAGCCTCCCGCCGGACATCGCAAATGGACCGCCGCAGCCGGATGCGGGGACGCACCGGGAATGCGCAGCAAAGAGCCGGACTCCGACGGAGCCCGGCTTTTTTGCACGATCGGGCAGGACCGGGAAGCTCCCGGCCTGATCCGGAAAGGAGACGACAATGAGCCTGACAATCGGGGAAATCAGGGAGGCGCGCGAGAGGATCCGGACCCACATCCTCTGCACGCCGGTGCTTCGGATGAACAGCCTGGACCGCTTTCTGGGCTGCAGGGTGTATGTCAAGGCGGAGTGCATGCAGACCACGGGCTCCTTCAAGCTCCGCGGCGTCATGAACAAGGTGCTCTCGCTCTCCGCGGAGGAACTGGAGCGGGGGCTGGTGGCCGCCTCCTCCGGGAACCATGGCATGGCCCTCGCCTATGCCGGCTGGAAGCTGGGGGTCCGGGTGACCGTGGTCCTTCCGGACACGGCGGCCAGGGTCAAGGCGGAGCGGATCCGGGCCTGGGGAGCGGAGACGGTCTGCTGTGAGGTGTCCAAGCGGTTTGAGGTGGCGGAAAGCCTCTGCCGGGAACGGGGGGCAACGCTGGTCCCGCCCTACAACGACGAGGCGGTGATGGCCGGGCAGGGGACGATGGGGCTGGAGATCGTGAGGCAGTGTCCGGAGCTTGACGCGCTGGTGGTCCCCGTCAGCGGCGGCGGGCTCCTTGGCGGCGTGGCAGCGGCGGTCAGGGGGCTTCTCCCGCGTGTCAGGATTTTCGGGGCGGAACCGGCAGCCCTTCCCCGGTACACGGAAAGCCTGCGGGCAGGAAAGCCCGTGACGGTGGAGGGCCGCAGGACCGTCGCGGACGCGCTGGTCTCCCAAAGGCCCGGGGACCTCTGTTTCCCTTGGGTGGCATCTCAGACCGACGGGGTGCTGGACGTGGGGGAGGAGGACATCCTCAGGGGGATGAAGCTGCTGCTGATGGAGGGAAAGCTGCTGTGCGAGCCTTCCTCCGCCATCGGGATCGGGGCGGCGCTTGCCGGCCTTGTGCCGGCGGGCCCCGGGGACAGGGTCTGCTTTGTCATCTCCGGGGGCAATGTGGCCCTGGAACAGCTGCGGATGCTTGAAAAGGCCGGGTCCTGACGGGAAAGCCGGCCCTTCCTGAACATGCCTTGCGCGGGTGCAGGGGCGAATCGGGTCCCGTCAGGCGGGCAAAGCCTCCCGGCACAACCGGACGGGGCTGACGGCCGCAGACGGAAAGGGAGGGCCCTTCACGAACGGATGCTTCTTTGAAACTTCCAGATAGAAGAGTGCCCCCTGCCCGGGCAGGTCCGGGCAGGGGGCACGTGTCTGTGGGGAAAGGCACAGGAGCCATCGGGTCAGTTGGTGATCCATCCCGTATATCCGCAGCAGCTGCAGCCCGTGCCGTCACAGCATCCGCACACGACGCGCCCCGCGGTGTCCCCGGCGGAAGCGGTCCGGCTTCGGGCCCGGACCTTTGGCAGGGCCTGGGTGCACACCGGCGCGGCACTTGAAAAAAGCAGCAGCTGGAGCTCCTGGGAGGCGATGCCGGTTTCGGCGAACCCCGTCTGCCTCTGGAAGAGGGCGACCCGCTCCGCGGCCGTCCGGTTGTACACGTCCGTCAGGGACGAGCCCTGCCGGATATAGCCCAGTTCCTGAAGGCGCCTCTTGACCTGCAGCACATCCTCCCCGCGGTCCCCCTGACGGAGGATGCGGTAGTTGAGCAGGGCGGGGTCGGCATCCGGGAGAAAGGTCAGAAAGCTGCGTTTGCAGAAGCCCGTCTGCTGATGGTACACAGCCTGGCACCAGTCCCCGGATTCCCCGGTGACAAGGATACAGGTGCCGCAGGGGATCTTCTCCAGCACGCGGGAGCTGCCCTGCGCACCGCTGCGCAGGTTCAGCGCTCCTATTTCCGTGGTGACCCTGGCCACGAGGCACGCCTGGGCGGCGGATGAACGGGCGGGCGCGCACGTCAGCAGGCAGAGCAGGCAAAGCAGCGCCGCGGCAGGGCGCCTCACGGGGCCGCCTCCCAGACGACCTGCGCGTCCACCAGGTGGAGGTACGTGTCGCCGTCCTCGTCATAGGCTTCAAGGCGGCCGGTGACCACGCACCCGGTTCCCTCCTCCGGGTAGTCCCCTGGCCAGGCGTGCTGTCCGGCCCAGACAAACTCGAGGCCCTGGGCGCAGCACGCGGTCGCGTCGGCAATGACGCAGGAATGGTAGACCACGCCCCGTTCCCTGTCCTCGTAGGGGCTGTATTCGCCGGAGATCCGGAGAATCTTTCCGAGGTAGGGCTGCGCATCGTAGAGCATGTTGCTGACCTGGGCATAGACGACGGTCCCGCTCATGAGGGTCAGGTCCAGGTCCACCTCCCGCTGCGGGCCGGACATCTCCGCGGGGGAGGTGCGGCATAGGGCGAGCAGACAGCAGACGAGCAGGGCCAAAGCGGTTTTTTTCATCTGAGGATTCCTCCCTTCACGGCGGCGATGGCCTGGCAGATCAGGAAGGCGGCGATGTCCACCGCCACGATGGTCGATCCCACCGGCGTTCCGGCGACAATGGACATCAGAATTCCGGTCAGTGCGCAGAAGACGGAAAGGATGGCGGAGCACAGGGTGACGGAGAGGAAGCTTTTGAACAGGCGCATGGCGGACATGGCGGGGAAGATGATCAGCGCTGAAATCAGCAGGGAGCCCACCAGATTCATGGCCAGCACGATGATGACCGCAATCACCACGGCGATCAGCAGATTGGTGGCCTCCACCCGAAGTCCGGATGCCCGGGCAAAATCCTCATCGAAGGTGACGGCAAAGATCCGGTTGTAAAACAGAATGAAGATGACCACCACGCCCAGGGACAGGACAACGCACAGCCCCACCTCCGCGGAGGTGAGGGTCAGGATGGAGGTGGAACCGAACAGGGTGGAGCACACGTCGCCCGACAGGTTGGAGGAGGCGGAGAACAGGTTGAGCAGAAGGTACCCGATGGCCAGCGCGCCCACGGAGATCATGGCCACGGCGGCGTCTCCCTTGATTTTTGCATTCTGGCCCGCCCGCAGGAGCAGCACCGCCGAGAGGACCGTGACCGGCATCACAAACAGCAGGTCATTCGTCAGGTTCAGGACGCCGGCGACGGACATGGCCCCGAAGGCCACATGGGAGAGCCCGTCCCCGATAAAGGAGAAGCGCCTCAGAACCAGGGTGACGCCCAGCAGCGACGAGCACAGGGCGATGAGCACCCCGACAATCAGGGCATGGCGGACAAAGGGGAACTGGAAGTACATCCGGAGGGTCTCCATCATGGCTGCCCGCCTCCTTCCGGGGCCAGAAAACGCCTGGCCAGAGGCGAGGCGAGGTAGGCTGCCCGCGTTCCGAAGAAGGGGACCCCTCCCACGTGCAGGATATGTGTGGCTTCCTGAAGCGCAGAAGCGAGATCGTGGGTGACCATCAGGAGGGTGATGCCCTCCTCCCGGTTGAGGCGGCGGATCAGGGCGTACATTTCCGAGGTGACCCTGGGATCCAGTCCGGCGGCCGGTTCATCCAGCAGCAGCATCTTCCGGGAGGCACACAGGGCGCGCGCCAGCAGGACGCGCTGCTGCTGTCCGCCGGAGAGCTCCCGGTAGCACCGCGCCGCCAGGCCGCCAAGGTGCAGGTATTCCATGTTCTTTGCGGCAAGCTGTTTTTCCGCCCGGGTGTAAAAGGGGCGTTTCCCGCACCGCGCCAGGCAGCCGGAGAGGACGATTTCCCGGACGGTTGCGGGAAAATCTTTCTGCGCCGCGGTCTGCTGGGGCAGGTATCCGATCTCGGAGCGGATGAGGCCGCCGCCCAGGGAGATGGTCCCGTCAAGGGGCTTCTGCAGCCCGAGAAGGGTTTTCATCAGCGTGGATTTGCCGGAACCGTTTTCTCCGACAATGCACAGGTAGTCCCCCGGATTCACCTCGAAATGGAGCCCGGAGAGGACTGCCCGGCCATCATAGCCGAGAGTGACGTGATCACAGGTGAGAAGTGCCATGTTGTTTCCTCCGGAAGGCGCGGGGAGAAGTTGTCCCCGCGCCGGAATGTATTCAGTTCAGTGCTTCCATGAGAACCTCCAGGTTGGAGGCCATGATGTCCAGATAGGCTGCGCCGGAGCGGACGTCTGCCGCGGTGGTGCCCTGCATGGAATTGAGGGTCAGGACCTTCAGGTCCTTTTCTGATGCGGCCTGGATGACGGTTTGCGCGATCCGGTGGCGGGCCCCCTCGAGAGTCAGGACCGCCGGAAGATGCAGCTCGTCCACCTTTCCGGCGAGAAACGCGATGGTGGCAAAGCTGGCCTCGCTTTCAGCGGAGCAGCCCGAGAAGGCGGCATAGTAGGACAGGCCGTAATCCTCCACGAGATAGCGGAACGGGAACCGGTCGCCAAAGAGCAGGGTATGGTGCGCGCAGCGGGCGAGTGCATCGCTGTACTGCGCGTCCAGGGCTTCAAGCGCTTTGCAGTAGGCTGCGGCATTGCCGGTGAAGGTGTCACGCAGGGCGCCTGCCGCCCCGGACATCTTTTCGGCCAGGGCCCGGACCAGCACCTGCGCGTTGCGCAGCGAGAGCCAGATGTGCTCGTCGGCCTCTTCCTCATGCCCGTGGCCGTCCCCGTGGTCATGATCCTCGTCATGGCCTTCATCATGGTCCTCGCCATGGCCCTCGTCATGGTCGTGCTCCATGCCTTCGACCAGCTCTTCCGTCCTGACCCGGTCGCCCAGGCATTCAAGGAGGTTGACGGCAACGGGGCGGGGGCTGACAGCTTCCGCAAGCGCATCCTCCACCCAATGGTCCGATTCGCCGCCGACATAGACAAACACGTCGCAGGTGGTGACCTCAAGCAGGTCCTCGGCGGTGGGCTGGTAGCTGTGCAGGTCCACACCGCTGCCCTCGAGCAGGGTGACCTCGACGCCCTGGGCGCCTGCGGAAATCTGCCGGACCCAGTCATAGACCGGGAAAATGGTGGTGACGATGTGCAGTCCGCTTTCCTGGGCCAGTGCCCCGCAGAGGGAAGCCATGCACAGTACAGCCGCGGCGAGGGCGGCCGGAAATTTGAAGAGTTTCATCGGAAAAGTCCTCCGTATTCATGTCGGTTGGCTGAAAAAAGGGCGCAAAAAACCAGGGAGGGCCCTTCCGGGGACTCGCCTGAAGGGCAGACGGGTCCCCTGGACGGATGGGCCTCCCCGGGTCCTGATTCAGTTAATCGTTCATGCGGACCTTCCACTGCACCGGCGTGGCAGGGGCGCAAAGGGGCCCCGGCTCCTGACGGAACGCACCCGCCTGGGTGAGCGAAGGAAGGAAGAACGCCAGCAGAAGGGACAGCGCCAGTGAGCGCAGGGACCGGATGCACGATGAAACCAGATGGCACACGGGACAGTTTTCCCCGCTACAGTCATGCCCGGCCTCATGCAGGACAAGGAGGAAGGACGCGGACAGGGCCAGCAGAAGGCAGGCGCACAGCGCCAGCGCGATGAAGCGGCTCCGGCTTGTCATGTTCATGTCCCTCCTTCCGGCAGTTTATCACCTGGTCTTCCCCAGGCACCCGCTGCAGGTGCCGTAGAACACCGTTTTCCCGCTGTTGATGGCAAATCCATGCTCGCTGAGCAGATGAGACCGGAGCTGCTGCAGCTTCTCGCAGTCAAGGTGGATGAGTCTGCCGCACTCCTCGCAGATGCAGTGAAAATGCGACGCGCACCCTTCATCCTCCATATAGGCATAGCAGGCCTGTTCCCCCGGGCCCAGGACATATTTACGGACACTGCCGTCCTCGACGAACCGCTCCAGGTGCCGGTAGATGGTGGCCATGCCGATGGGATGCGGCTCTGCGGCAAAGTGGTCCCGGATCTGCGATGCGGTATGGTGGGTGCCGGGGTTCTTTTTGAGGAAAGAGAGCAGCTCCTCCTGGGCGCGTGTCCGGTACGTGGTTTTGTTGGGCATCGGGATTCCTCCAGCCATGAATCTGTTCATCGCTCCCCATTATAGGCGGGGAACAGGGCCTGTCAAGTGAAAATGAGAATCATTTTTAATTTGGACCGGGGACAGGCGGAAAAGGCGCCGTCAGGCGCGGGCCCGGGGTGCGTTTCCCTCTCCCGAAAAGCGCTTTCCTGTGGACGGGAGGGCATGAGGGGAGCGGGTCTGCCGCGAAAGCGGGCCATGGGAACCGGGCGGCACTGCGTATACGGGGGGTCCGGAAGGCGCTGAAGCGCTCACTGCAGGTGACGCTGTCCCGCGGTTTCCCCGCCCGGAAAACCGTCCCGTCTCCATCCGTCGGCTGCCCCTGACTTGCGGATCTGCCATGGTATCGTATAATACAGGACGGGAAGGACCTGCCGGAGGGGATCCCTGCGGCAGGGAGAAGGAGGCTTTGCAGGACCCGGCCTTCCGCCCCTGACTCTCCGGAGCAGCCGGATCTGAGGGGGCACGCCCGGCCCCGCCGGGGCGCGGGGAGGCCCGGGAAGCCCCGGGGAGAACCCGGCCCGGGCGGAAAGCCTGTGGCGCGGATCCTTCAGGCGGAACACTGAAATGAAGAGGATGAAGCATGAGAAAACGTGCAGACATTGAGGTCCGGATCGACCCGTCCTGCGAGGAGCCGGTGATTGTGATCCGGACGGCCAGACGGACCCGGGAAGTGGAGGCCATCATCCGCGCCATTGAGGATTCCCTGAGCGCGGAATCCCCTCCGATTCCGGGGCAGCGCGGGGGCGCGACATATCTGCTGGACCAGCGGGACATCACCCGGCTGTATGTGGAAGCCCGGAAGGTGAGAATCTGCTCGGCAGGGGAAGTCTATGAATCCGGCCGGAGCCTTTCATATCTGGAACAGCAGCTTGATCCGGAAAGATTCATGCGGATCAGCCGCTTTGAGATCGTCAATCTCCGGGAAATCGAGAGCTTTGACTTCAGTATGGCGGGGACGGTGTATATCCGTTTCGGCGATGGCAGCGTCACCTGGGCCGCACGCAGATATGTCGGCGCAATCCACCGGATGCTGCAAAGGCTTTCTGCAGGGAAGGGAGAGTGAGCGCATGTTGTGGAAGAAGGGAGCCCTGTATGCCCTGATCGGTTTTGCGGCAGGCGCACTCATCGGGGGAGGGATTCACGCGGCCCTAGATGCGGGGGACGGGAAGTTCCTCCTGCTGAACCTTCTCGTGGGCGGATTTTACGGAGCGGTGGCGATGGGAAGCTCGGTCGTGTATGAAATTGACGAATGGAGCATCCTGCGGGCCACGGTCACGCACTTCCTGCTGGTCATGGTGCTGTACGCGGTCACCGGCCTAAGCATGGGATGGTTCAGGCTGGATGAACCTCTGTTCTGGATCATCATCGGCATCATGACATGCGGTTATGTGCTGATCTGGCTGATTCAGTATCTGCTGTGCCGCAGGAAGATCCGCAGGCTCAATGAAGATCTGAAAAGATGGAAGGGCGGGAGCGGCCGGGGATGAACCGGCAGCGCCGCCCCCTTCACCGGGGGGGATGCGATGCGGCAGGGAGGCGCTCCTTCTGCAGGAGACGACCATCCGGTCACGCGTGACAGCCGTTTGACCCGCAGGCGCGCAGGAGGGGAGCTGCCTGTGATATGATCAGATGGCGCGCAGGACAGAAAACCCCGCACGGCGCAGGGAAGGACATCAGACGGATTCCCGGGATGTGCCAACTGGCGCGATGACCGTGCGGGGAATGCCGGACATTGGCCGGACTGCGCTTGGACGGGGGACCGCGGCGGCGGTTCTCCGGATTCCCGGAAGAAAATGACGGAGCCGGCCGGGCAGAAAGGAACGGAAGATGGGGATGAGGATACGGATCGTCCTCTGCGCAGCGCTTGTGATGATGCTGAGCGTCGTCTGTGCGCATGCGCAGGGAAAGGCGGTACAGGATCTGACCGGAGACTGGCGGATGCGGGTGTCCGGTGAGGATGGAAGGGAGAAGGCGCTGTTTCTCTACATCTATGAAGACGGCTCGTATGAGATCATGGAGCCGGAGCAGACGGATACGGAGAGCACCAGGGGGACATGGACCTTTGACGGAGAGGTGCTTCGCCTCAGCAGTGAGGGGGAGAACGGAATCTCTTTGGAGTGGAAGGCGGATGCCCATGAACTGACCGGGGAATGTGAGGGGGGCAGGGTGACCCTGACGCTGCCCATTGAACCTGAGAGCGCACGGTGAATCCGGCGGCGCAGGAAATTCGGACTATCAGGCAGCTGTGATCTGCGGGAAGCGGATCACGGCTGTTTTTCTGTTTTGACGGGAGCCTGTCCGCAAAGCAGGGACAGCTTCCGGCAGTCCGGAGGGGAAAGGACGGCTTGCCGGGTACCGCCACCGCCGGGGATCGCGCGGCGCAGGGAAACGGTGAAGGAGGCATCTTCGGCATGCTGTTTGCATGCCTGCAGGCGCCGGCGGAAAAATCCGGAACCTCCTTGCCGCCTGGGGGAAGCTCCTGTATGATGGGGCAAAAGAACCCCGGGGACGGGGACCGCCTGAACATTTCCCGCAACCGGATTTTCCGGCAAAACCGCGGGGCGGGACGGGGGATGTCCCCTTCAGGTCGGAAATTACGGCTTGAGATGCAAAATGATTTTATGATATATTACTCTTTCCGGGAAACGCCCGGACAGTCTTGGTGAATGAGCATAGGGGGGAGAGAGGATGGCCCGCAGGGCATCGGATCGTAATCAGAAGAAAAGGAAGGTGACCGGCCGCAGGGGGAAGACCGGTCAGGCGAGACCCAAAAAGACGGAAATGGGGGGCATTGCAGGCATCGCCCTGTTTTGTGTGGGGC
>OMRS01000319.1 GCA_900313545.1 uncultured Eubacteriales bacterium
CCGATAGGTCAGATATTCCCCATCGGGATTCCGCTTCCAGGAACCCGCATGGACTTCATAGGCAAGCATCGGCTTCCCATAGGAAATCTCCTGCCGCTTGCGCTGCTGCCATGCCCCGTCCTTCCAGTCATAATGGTTGAGATCGTAGAGACGCGATGCGGTCTCGGGCTTTTTCTCCGCATAGAAACCATAGGGATCCGCCTTCATGATATGAGGGCCGCCCCATTGGGGCTCTATGGCATACTTATAGATGTCCCCTTCCGAGAGTCCTTCAATGAAAAGCACCCAGATCTCGCTCCAGGTTCCCTCTTCATTCTCGACGCGCTCCATGTAGTTGCAGCGCGTATCCCAGTTGTTGAAATCCCCCACTACGCTGACAGATTTCGCATGGGGAGCCCAGAGGGCAAAGCGGACGCCTTTTTTCCCGTCCTGCTCGACAAAATGGGCTCCCAGCATCTCATAGGAACGGTAATTCGTTCCCTGATGGAACAAATACAGATCAAAATCCTTCAATGCAGATGTTTCCACAAATGCAGCCTCCTTCTGGATTGCAAACTGTGCTGTCCCTGTGCATCAGGTAATCATAACAGGCTTGACCTGCCAGATCTCATTCGCATACTCGTCAATCGTACGATCCGAGGAGAACCAGCCGGAATTGGCAATGTTCATCGCCGAGGCACGCAGCCATTCAAACTTCTTCTTGTAGCGGCGCATGATCTCCTCATGCCCCCATGCATAGGAATCGAAATCCTTCAGGATGAAGAACTCATCGTTTCCGTGAATGAGGTAATCGTAAAGGGAATGGAAATCTCCGTAAGTGTTGTCCACCAGCTGGTTCATCACCAGGCGGACATTGGGGTTCATATTGTACTCATCCCAGGCAGAATAGCTGCCGTTGGCATAATAGGCCAGAACCTCCTCGGAACGCAGGCCGAAGATGACGATGTTGTCATCCCCTACCGCCTCGGAGATCTCCACATTGGCGCCGTCCATGGTTCCCAGTGTGATCGCACCATTCATCATGAACTTCATGTTGCCCGTTCCCGATGCTTCCTTGGATGCCGTGGAAATCTGCTCACTGACATCCGCCGCCGGATAGACGATCTCACCGATGGAAACGCCGAAGTTCTCGATGAAGATGACCTTGAGCTGGTCACGCACCGCAGGATCGTTGTTGATCTTTTCCGCCACGCTGTTGATGAGGCGTATGGTCTCCTTCGCGATGTAATATCCGGGAGCCGCCTTGCCGCCAAAGAAGTAGGTCGTCGGCAGGATCTCGAAGTCGGGATCCGCCTTGAGGCGATGGTACTGGTACATGATATGCAGGATATTCATGAGCTGGCGCTTGTAGGAATGGATGCGCTTGACCTGGATATCAAAGATGGTATTGGGATCCACAACCGTACCATTATGCTCCTTGATGTAATTCGCCAGACACTGCTTGCGGAGGAGCTTGATCTTTCCAAGCTCCGTCAGGAAGGGCTTGTCCTCCACGAAGTCATTCAGGAGGTCCAGCTGCTCGGGATAACGGTGCCAGCGACGGCTACCGATGGTAGTGTCGATGAGGTCCTCAAGCTCTGGATTTGCCCCCATGAGCCAGCGGCGATGGGTGATGCCGTTGGTCTTGTTGTTGAACATGCGGGGGCTGTAATCATAGAAATCATGCAACGTGGAATGCTTCAGGATATCGGAATGGATCTGCGCCACGCCATTGACGCTGTGGGAGCCCACGATGGCAAGACGCGCCATATGGACCACACCGTCCTGAATGATGGACAGGGCACGCACCTTGTCCTCGTCGTCGGGGAAACGCTCCCGCACATCCTCCAGATGGCGATGGTTGATCTCCTCGATGATCATATAGACGCGCGGCAGCAGCTCGCGGAACATATCCACCGGCCAGGTCTCCAGGGCCTCCGGCATGATGGTATGGTTCGTGTAAGCAATGGTTCCCTTGGTGAGTGCCCATGCCTCGGACCATTCCAGCCCCTGCTCGTCCACGAAGATGCGCATGAGCTCTGCCACGGCCACGGCCGGATGGGTATCATTGATATGGATCGCAATCTTCTTGGCGAAGTTGCTGATGCCCATGCCTGCCTTGCGATAATGGCGCACGATGCTCTGCACGCCGGCCGAGGTCATGAAGTACTCCTGGATGAGACGCATGCGCTTGCCCTCATAGGAACTGTCATCGGGATAGAGATACTCCGTGATGCTTTCCACGAATTCCCTGTATTCCTTCTTTGCGCGGCGCTGCTCCTGCGTGAGCGTCCCGTAATCGGAGAAATCGCGGTTCACCTCTGCGTTCCAGAGGCGCAGATTATTGACGGTATTGTTGTGGTAGCCCACAATCGGCACATCATAGGGCACCGCCATGACAATCATGGGATGCTCATGAACCAGTTCCAGCTCGCCATTCCCAAGGTCTTTCATGTAAGCGTTGCCATAGAACTTGACCTCGATGGCCTTATCCGGCTTGCGGTATTCCCAGGCAAAGCCGTTCTTGAGCCAGTTGTCGGGAATCTCTACCTGGTTGCCCTGGATGATCTTCTGCTCGAAGAGGCCGTACTGATAGCGGATGCTGTTGCCATGTCCCGGCAGGCGGTGTGCTGCCATGGAATCGATGAAACAGGCGGCAAGACGCCCCAGGCCGCCATTTCCAAGACCTGCATCAGGCTCCTCCTCAAAGGTTTTGGAGAGATCAATCTTGAGGTCGGCGAGAACTTCCTCCACGGCATCCTTCAATCCAAGATTGATGAGGTTCGTCTTCAGGAGACGGCCCATGAGGAACTCGATGGAGAAATAATAAATCTGCTTCTCCTGACGCTCCATATATGCCTTGTTTGTCTTGATCCACTTCGACGAGATATACTGCTTCGCTGTCGCCGCCACCGTCTGGTAGATCTCGTTCGGCGTGAGCTCATTGAGATCCCGGCCCCACATGACATGCGCCGTCATGACAAAGCGGTTCTTCAATGTCTCCTTCAGCTTATCATACTCTTTGTCCTTTTTTACCTTTTTTTCCTTTGCCAACAAAAACACCCCTTACTTGCCTGGCAGGCTGTTCATTTTCTCCAGGAGCCAGGACGGGAATCCGCCTGGCTTCCTGGGATTCAAAAGAAAAGCCGTTGCAAATACGACACACCCGGCCACTTTACAACGGCTTCCTGTTGATATGGGAACTCCGTCCCTCAAGGAAACACTGATTAATTCAGCGTTTCCTTAAATCACCATATTCTTGGCAACAATCAACGGATAATTCGGTGCGCCCTTCAGCCACTTGTCCTTGGTGATGAGCACATTCTTGTCACAGATGACATTCTCGATGAGCGCCCCATCCTGAACATCGCATTTCTGCATGATGATGCTGTTCC
>OMRS01000208.1 GCA_900313545.1 uncultured Eubacteriales bacterium
AGAGCTTCCAGACCACTGCCAACTTCGAGTCCGGCGTGGCGGAATCCGTGTTCATCGGGGCCATGTTCGTGCATGTGTGCCCGGATTATGAGAAGCTGTGCCGTCTCTTCGGATGGGAGGAGGAAGCCGGAAGCGTCGGAGCCGCCTGCAAGGCCATGGAAGAGGCCATGCTCAGGGACGGCTGGGACGGAGATTGGTTCCTGCGTGCCTATGATGCCTACGGAAACAAGGTCGGCTCCCGCGAGTGCGAAGAGGGACAAATCTATATCGAGCCCCAGGGTTTTGCGGTCATGGCCGGCATCGGAGTGGCCAGCGGTGAGGCCCAGAAAGCGCTGGACAGCGTGGAGCGCCTGCTCCTGAGCAAACACGGCATCGCGATTCTGACCCCGCCTTATACCCGCTACCATGTGGAGTTGGGCGAAATCTCCTCCTATCCGCCGGGATATAAGGAGAACGGCGGCATCTTCTGCCATAACAACCCATGGGTGGTCATCGCTCAGACGGTACTTGGGCACGGAGCAAAGGCCTTTGATCTCTACCGCAGGACCTGTCCCTCCTATATTGAGGACCAGCAGCTGCACAGGACAGAACCTTATGTTTACAGCCAGATGGTTGCAGGACCCTTTGCACCTCACTTTGGAGAGGCGAAGAATTCCTGGCTGACCGGAACCAGTGCATGGAGCTTTTATGCGGTCTCCCAGAGCATCCTGGGAATCAGGCCTGACTATGAGGGGCTGCGAGTGGATCCCTGCCTGCCTGCATCCCTGCATGAGGTCACCGTGGAGCGGCAGTTCCGGGGCAGCACCTATGCCATACGCATTCTGAACCTCAGCGGAGATGAGAAGGGAACGGTCCGCCTGAAGGTGGACGGTCGGGATATTGAGGGGACCCTGATCCCTGCAGACCGTGAGTCGGCGCGACATGAGGTGGTCTGCACGATCGAATAACAGATGGGAAACAGCTCCGGAAAATATCTTTCCGGAGCTGTTTTTTAAGGGCACAGAAGCAAACAGACCCAAAGTCTATATTCTAGATTCCTTGCCGGATAATCTCCGTCATGGTATAAAAAGGGACCGCTGCAGGGCGGAAATGTGGGAAAAGGGGAGAACACAATGAAAGTACGGGGCGTTATCTGGGACATGGATGGAACGATTCTGGATACCCTGGAGGATCTGTGGACAAGCACAAATGCGGCACTGGCGGAGAGCGGGATGCCGGGCAGGTCCCGGGAGGAGGTTCGCGCCTTTGTGGGCAATGGGCTGA
Organism: uncultured Eubacteriales bacterium; assembly: GCA_900313545.1. The sequence continues at coordinate 1,264 of OMRS01000208.1, forward strand.
GGGTACTTATGGAAAAGGCTGTTCCTGCGGGGACATCCCCTCAGGACCTGGAAAGGGCCATGGATGCCTTTGTTGCGTATTATGCCATTCACAGCAGGGACAGAACCTGCCCGTACCCGGGCATTGTACAAACCCTGCTGCGTCTGAAGGAAGAAGGAATCCGTCAGGGAGTGGTGTCCAACAAGGTGGACTTTGCCGTTCAGCAGCTCAGCAGGGATTTTTTTTCTGGACTGCTGGAGGTGGCGGTGGGGGATGCGCAGGGACGACGGCGCAAGCCGGCACCTGACAGCGTCTGGCACGCCATGGCGCTTCTGGGGCTTTCCCCGGAGGAAACCGTCTATATCGGAGACTCCGAAGTGGATGTGGAAACGGCACGAAATGCCGGAATCCCTGCCCTGCTGGTGACCTGGGGCTTTCGCACAAGGGAGCAGCTCCTCAGCGCCGGGGCCATCCGACTTGCTGAAAGTCCGGAGGAAATCCCGCAGCTGCTGCTCGCAATGGAAGAGGAAATCCCAGAGACATAAAGATGAATCTCCAAGAGTGGCAAACAGACCATCGGTCATTGGTTGAAAACCGCACATTTTGAGATTATAATACACCCACTATCGTCTGCTTTGGGGGAAGCGGACGCACTGAGAGGAGGGGGCACGCGTGGAATATGTGGAACTGCTCAGGAAAACAGTTCTGTTGGTAGGAAGAATCCTGCTCATTCTGGGCCTTTTCGCCCTGCTGCTCACCCTTGCGAGATATATGAATACCCGGAGAACCCCGCCATCGGACGGGCAGGACGGCGACATATCCCCGGTTACCTATTCCCAGTACAGGACTCCGGAGCCGTCCTATGAGGTGCTTCAGACTGCCAGACCCGTGAAAATCACCCCGGTACCCTCTCCGAGCATCTCGCCCGGACTGTCGCCCTCACTTCCTATTTCAGCCATTTCTGATAATGAGACGGACATTGAGGAGACACCCCGTCCGGAAGGGACACTGAGCCCATGGGAGATGGCTGCCGCCACGGATGCCATTACCACCCGTATTCCCGTCGTTACCCCGCAGGTGGAGAGGAAGGGTTCTCTTCCGACCAACATGACCTTTGCGGACAGCTACCACCTGGGCGACGCGGCCGTGGAAATCCTGCGGATCAAGCAGGAGATGCAGAAGCAGGGATACTTTACCGATAACGCCAATCTCAACAACAAGTTTACCCAGTTCATGGAGGATAAGGTTCGCCTTTTTCAGGAGGACCATCATCTTCCCGCCACAGGCGTGGTCGACCAGGTGACGCTCTATGCCATCTTTGACGCGCCTCTTCCGGAAGGCATTGTGAAGGGCGGGGGAGCCGATATCACGGCTTCCGCGCCGGAGCCTCCGGCCATCACAGCCGCGCCCTCCGTCAGGGACGTGCCGGCCTCACCCCCTGCCGTCATCGCCAAAAAAGGCGACAGCAACGATGTGGTTCTGTCCATCAAGGAACAGCTTCTGGCCAAGGGTTACTTCAGGACCGGCACACAGCTGAACCGGAAGTATTCGGATCTGGTAGCGGAGCGTGTCCGACAGTTCCAGATGGATGAAGGCCTCCCGGAAACCGGCGAGGTAGACCAGAAGACCTATGACCGGCTGTTTGATCTGGACGGCGGCAGGACAGAAACGCCGGAGCCGCCGGAAGAACTGCCGGGGAATGAACCTCAGGAAAGCACTCCGGAAGAGACGGCTGCCCCTTCTGAACCGGTTCCCGGGACGCAGGACGGGGAAGCAGAAGAGAGTGTCCCGCAGGAACAGGCTGCACGTGCTCCGGGCAAGGACGAACCCGTCCGGCTTGAAGACGGCACCCTTGCCCCTGCATTCAGCATCAGCGAAACCTACCCGATCAGGGGCAGGTATGCGGAAGAACCCGCACCTTCCCCGAACGCTGAGACCACCACGGATATTCAGGAAGCCTTTGCCTTTGATCAGGGGAATGGGGAGCAGACCAGTCCCATTTCCGAAATGCCCGAGACGGAAGGATACTTCACTCCCGGAACCCGGGATCCCGAAGAGACTCTTCCCGTGCAGAGCACCCTTTACCCCCAGACTTCCGTGAAACCCGAAGAGACAGGTGCCGTAGGAAGAGATGCTGCCACCGTGTCGCGTCTCCCCGAAGAGACGGCAGCCCTTGCGCAGGGAAATACGCTTTCCACATGGACCGCAGCAGATCCCGCTGGTGCCGGGAATATCCCCGCCTTCACTCCCGCATCCGGGATTTCGACAGCAACAGGGATCTCACCGACGGGACTGGAAACCCCTTATACGACTCCCTTCCTCCCGGTGACCGATGCGCCTGACGCAAAATCTGCCGCACACACCGCCGCGGCACAGGCAACCCCTGCTCAGTTCCCGCACGGGACGAACAGCCCGGAGGAAAAACAGAAAAAAGACCTCAAGTCCGTTTTGAACACAGACATCCCCCGGGTGCCCGCCGAAGGGTACCAGGTGGGCAATGTGGCCCCTGAAATTCTGGAGATCAAGCAGCGCATGCAGGATCTGGGCTACTTCCCGCAGAATACCGACCTGACGCAGCGTTATCATCCCCAGATGAGATCCGCCGTGGAGGCCTTCCAGAAGGCGAACCATCTGACCCCCAGCGGGATCCTTGACCAGGTCACAGTGGATACGCTGTATTCCACTGACGAAACCACCGAACTGACGATCTCCGAGATGTTGGCATCCCGAAGCGCCACGGTCAATCCCGACGGCAGTCCAAGACCCGAACCGGATTCCACGTCCACCGTGCCCTCCGTGACCGTTTCCCCGGAGACCACCGCCGGCACGATCGCCAAAACAGATGCTGCGGTCTCTTCGGTATCCTTCCAGAAGGTGCAGCCCCGCCTGCCGGTGCAGGTCCCAGATGCTGCAGAGAAGACGGAACCGGATGCTGAAGAGCCGGAAGACTCCCGTGAGGAACCGGAAACCTCTGTGGAGATGCCGGAACCAGACGGAAAAACGCTGGAAGCCCTGCAGGAAACTCCCGTGATTCCGCTTCGGGAAGGCGGCTTCAAAGAGGGAGACCGGGGTCCTGAGGTTCTCGCAGTCAAGCAGCGCATGCAGGAACTCGGCTTCTTCTCCGAAGGTGTGAAGCTGAGCGAAATCTACAATGACTTCATGACCGAACGGGTCATGAAGATGCAGAAGGAATCGGGACTCAAACCCACCGGGGTCATTGATGACGAGACCTGGGCATTCCTCTATTCGTCGTCTCCCCGCACGGAAACGGCCGTTTCGTCTTCATCCGGGGAAAGCGGCATGTCTCCCATGGGCATCGGTTCCCGCGGCGAGGATGTGCTGCGGGTAAAAAAGATGCTCCAGAAACTGGGGTATTTCTCCGAAGGAGCGACGCTGTCGGATCAGTACAATGACATCATGGCGGAGCGGGTCAACAGGTTCCAGAAGGAAGAGGGTCTGCCTGAAACGGGCAGGCTGGAGGAAACCGACCTGATGAGGCTGATCAGCCTGACGGACGCCCCGGCCAACTCCCTCACAGATGACGGGGAAATGCCGGAAAAGTCCGTGCAGGAGCCGAAGGAGGACGTTTCCTCCCGGAATTCTCCCGCACCTGAGCGGAACACCACGGCAACAAGGCAGGATTCAGTGGCCTCCATGCCGGAACAGGAGACGGGTTCCTCCACGAGAAAACAGGAGCCAGGCACCCGGATTTCCGTGTCTGCCAGCGCTGACGCCTTTGATATTCCCGAGGGCGGCTTCAAGGTCGGCAGTTCCTATCCGCAGCTTATGCCGGTCAAGAAGGCCCTCATGAACCTTGGGTACTTCGGCACAACACAGTCCTTTACCAATTCCTACAGCGAGGCCCTCCGGCGCGCGGTCGCAGCCTACCAGAAGGATGAGGGACTGGAGGTCACCCATGAAGTGGACGCCCAGACCGTGGAACATCTCCTGGGCTTGTCCGTAGAGATTCAAACGTCTCTGACCCTGTATTCCGGCAATCCGGAACAGACGCTGACCATTGCCGGCGCCGATGAGATCCGGGTGCCTGAAAGCGGCTTCAGAAAAGGTCGCAAGTATCCGCAGCTGGTGGTCATCAAGAAGATGATGCAGAGCCTGGGCTACTTCAGCCAGAATGCGGAGCTGAGCGGCATGATCACCGATTCCCTGCCCCGCCGGATCAGCAAGTTCCAGTCCGATGCGGGACTGCCGGTGACCGGAGAGGCTGACAAGGACACGGTGGAGGCGCTGATCCGTCTGTCCGGACTTCAGACCGGCAGCGGGCAGAGCGTAAATGTGACGCTGGAAGCAGACACCAAGGTCCGCATGGATACGGTGCTGGCAGTTCCCGCCTCCGGACTGTGCAGGGGCGACCACGGCCTGGATGTGATCCAGATCAAGCTTCGGCTGGAACAGCTGGGATATCCCGGAAGCCGTTCGCTGAGTCCTGACTTCGATATGGTCCTGGTTTCCAGCCTGGTCCGTTTCCAGAAAGCGAACGGACTGGAAGCTACCGGCGTGCTTGACCCTGAAACCGCGACGCTTCTGTTCTCGGACAGCGCGAAAACGTTCGAATGACAATGACAAACGGATGCCTGAAAGGAGGCGTCAATGAGACGACTGTCCTGCGCGGCAGTACTGCTTGCTCTGCTGTGGATCCTTGCTCTTCCGGTCCTTGCTGAGGAGGTGCCCACGGTCCATACGGAGATTGAAAGCATCTCCAAACACGGTAACCTGGTCCTGGGCATCACCGCCACGGAACTGCTCCGGCTGGGATACCGCTATGGGGACGTTCTGGATGTGCGCATCGGCAACTTTGCCATCATGGGCCCGCTGTGTACCAATTATACGGATGTGGAGGCCGGGCACGTCCTTGTCCGGGCATGTCTGGAGAAAGATCAGGAGATGGATGAGGTGGTGGTGGCCATCTCGTCCGGAGACATGGCCGGCACACTCCAGCTCGGAGTCAAGGAGGAAATCCCGGACCCACCGGGCTATCGGTGGGATACGGATCTGGCAAGCTACCCGGTGACCCTCGCCCTTCAGTCGAAAGGAGGGTATCTTGAGGAATACGAGCTGCGCAGGATGCTGAATTTCAGCATCCACAGGGAGGACTATCCGGAGGAAACCGATGACGAGTTTGCCAATTTCCGCCTGGTGAACGGATCCAGGATGGGGGAGATGCTGTATCGCAGCTCAAGCCCCATCAACTCCCGTTATGGCCGAGGAAAGTTTGCCGATGAAGCCGCCCGCAGGGTGGGGATCAGGACTTGGATTAATCTGGTGGATGCGGAATCGGAGCTGGAGTCCTATCCGCTCTATGCGGACAGCTATATCCGCAGCTGTGACAGGATCTGCCTGAACATGAGCCTGGGGACGGAGAATGAGGAGTGGCACGGGAAGGTTGCTCAGGGAATCCGGTTCATGCTGGAGCATGAGGGCCCTTATCTGGTTTCCTGCACCATGGGAAAGGACCGTACGGACTTCTTTGTGGCCATTGTGCAGGCCGTGTGCGGCTGCAACCTTGACGAGATGGTGGAGGAATTCATCCTCTCCTATGTCAACATGTACGGCGTCACCCCCGATGAGGAGCGCTACCAGATCCTCATCGATGATATCTTCCTGCTGGTGCTGGGAAATGCCTTTGGAGTGGAGGACCTGCGCACTACGCCGATCCCCCTTGAGGAACTTGCCCGGATGTACCTGCTGGAAACGGGAGTGAGCGATGAGGAGATTGCCCGGCTGCGCGGGCTGATGGAAAGAAAGTGAACAGTTAGGGAAGGTAAGGTTTGCCTTCCCTAATTTGATATTGTGAGAAAGCGGGGAGAGCGAATGGAAGAGATTCTTCAGGGCATGTGCGATGCCGCCCGGCATGCGGGCCGAGTTATCCTGGAGGAGGACGGACACCTGCGCAGTGTGCACAACAAGGGCGGGCATGCCAATCTGGTGACCGAGGTGGACAGCAGGGTGCAAAGGCAGCTCATCCTGGAGCTGTCGCAGCTGCTTCCGCAGGCCAGGTTCATCGGCGAGGAGGAGGGACAGGACCGTTTTGTACGGGAGGATGCCCGGGGCTATGCCTTCTGCATTGACCCCATTGACGGAACCGTCAATTACGTGAAAGGCTATCGGCCGTCCATGGTGTCCATTGCGCTGCTGAAGGACGGCAGACCGTTCATGGCGGCGGTCTATCAGCCCTTTGACGACCTGATGTACACGGCGGTGAGGGGACAGGGCGCCTTTATGAACGGGGAGCGGCTTGCCTCCTCGGAGGATGCCCTTTCGGACAGCCTGTGCATTTTCGGCAGCGCCGTCTACTATACAGAGCTGCTGGAGGATTCCGTTCAGCTGATGAAGGAGTACCTGACCCGATGCCTGGATATCCGCAGGAGCGGGTCGGCAGCCAGTGACCTTTGTGCCATGGCCCGGGGTGTGGCCGGTGTGTTTTTTGAACTTCGGCTGGGGCTGTGGGATTTTGCGGCGGCAGGCCTTGTGGCGACCGAAGCGGGCTGCCGCCTGACGGATATCCGGGGACGGGAACTGACCTATGACGGCCCGTCTTCGGTGCTGTGTGTGTCCCGGGGTGTGGCCAGGGAGGCATACCTGCCCAGGACTCCCCTGCGGAGCCTGGAAACTGCGAAGGAGGAACAGCCATGATCGAATGCGGACAGCTGGCCCCGGATTTTGTACTGTCGGACCAGGACGGAAGGGAGCAGCGCCTCTCGGATTACAGGGGTCAGTGGGTGATTGTGTACTTTTACCCCAAAGACAGCACGGCCGGGTGCACCCGGCAGGCCTGCGGCTTTCAGGAGCGGCTGCCCCAGATCCGGAAAAACGGTGCGCAGGTCCTGGGCATCAGCCGGGACTCGGCGGCCTCCCACATCCGTTTCCGTGAAAAATACGGCCTGACCTTTCCGCTGTTGTCGGATCCGGATCACCGGGTGACGGAACTCTACGGCGCGTGGGGCGAGAAAAAGAGCTACGGGAAGGTGACCATGGGCGTGATTCGCACCTCTTACCTTATCGACCCTGAAGGCGTGGTCAGGGATGCCCGGGGAGGGGTCAGGGCTGCGGATAATCCGGAAGACATGCTGCGCAGGCTGGAGGAAATTCGCTCATGAGTGTTGCCTTTGTCGAAAATCCCTGGAGACAGCCTCCCCGGGCCGTGGAGGGATTCCGGAGGCGGGACACGGAGGATGTCTGGCGGGTTCACAGGCAGGTCCAGACATATTCTCCGACACCGCTGCTGTCCGTGCCGGATGTGGCGAGGTGCTGCGGCATCGGAGAACTGCTGGTCAAGGATGAGTCTTTCCGCTTCGGCCTCAAGGCATTCAAGGGGCTGGGCGGCATTTATGCCATGTTTATGCGGATCTGTGAGCGCCTTGGACTGGACCCGAAGACCACGAGCCTGGAGCAGCTGAGGCAGCCTGTCCATCAGAAGGCGATCCGCTCCATGGTCTTTATGACCACCAGCGACGGAAATCACGGCAAGGGAGTCAGCTATGCCGCGGGGCTGTTCGGGTGCCAGGCTATCGTCCTGCTGCCCCGGGGAACGGTCCCTGCACGGGTGGACGCCATCCGGAAAGCGGGCAACGGCAGGGCCGTGCTCACAGAGATGAACTACGATGACTGTGTGGCCTTCAGCGCCGGAGAGGCGGCAAGGGAGGGCTACGAGCTGATTCAGGACACCGGGGATGACAGCGCGGATGAGATGCCCGGACGGATCATGCAGGGGTATACCACCATGGTCTGGGAGATCCTGGACCGGCTGTCCGTCCAGGAGTCCCCGATGCCCACCCATGTGCTGCTCCAGGCAGGGGTGGGGGCCATGGCGGCCGCCGTGACCGCAGCCCTGGCCTCGGAATGTGAGCATCTGCCCCGGATCTATACGGTGGAAAGCGATGCGGCGGCCTGCATCTATGAAAGCATGGTCTCCACCCGGGGAATCCCGGTGTGCGCCTCGGGCAGCGGCCAGACCATCATGGCCGGGCTGAACTGCGGTACGCCCTGCAGCCATGCGTGGAGGATACTCCGCGAGTTTGTCAGCGGCGCGCTGACCATCGGGGATGAGGAAGCGGCACTGGGCATGCGGGCGTTGTTTCATGCCCGTCAGCCGGTGGTCTCCGGGGAATCCGGCGCCGCGCCCGTGGGAGCGCTGCTTGCCCTTCGCGGACGGGATGACCTGCGTGCGCGCATGGGGCTGGACGAGAATTCCCGGGTGCTGGTGATCAGCACGGAGAGCGACACGGACCCGGTCAATTACTGGCGGATCATCCGTGCAAAAGGGGCACCGGCTCCGGAGAGCAGCGACGCGTAAACTGGCTGCCGGACGGGACTGCCCCGGAAGGCGGAAAGAAAGGACAGTAAAGGCAGTGGGGCAGGTCTCCCTGAGCGGAGGCGCCTTCAATTCCTGAAACCGGGAGAAGGGAGAACGTGAGATGATCACCCTGCGAGGAGCGGAGGCGGCAGATGTCCCCGCCCTTCTTGAAATATATGCCTGGTATGTGGAACACACGGCTGTCACCTTCGATGTGGAGGTTCCGGATGCGGCGCAGTTCCTTGCCAAATTGACGGACATCCGCCGGAGGTATCCCTATCTGGTCCTCCTGGAGGATGGAAGGATCCGCGGCTATGCCTATGCCGCACCCCTCAAGGATCGGGCAGCCTATGACTGGAGCTGCGAGCTGAGCATATATCTGTCTCCCGGGTGCCGGGGAAGGGGACTGGGGAGACGGCTCTACGCGGCTCTGCAGGAGGAACTCTCGCGCATGGGCATGCGGAACCTGTATGCCTGTATCGCATCCCCGCGGGAGGCGGATGAGACCCTGGACGATGCCAGCGAGGCGTTTCATGCGGCGATGGGCTTTCGCAGGTGCGCCATGTTTTCCTGCTGCGGGTACAAGTTTGACCGGTGGTATGACATGATCTGGATGGAGAAGATCATCGGAGACCATCCCCGGCAGATGCCTGCGATTCTGCCCTGGCCGGGCATGAACGGGGGAGAAAGGGAACGGAGTCATTCCTCCAAAGTGTGATATAATGGCGGTGAGGTAACCCTGGCGGATGCTGACGACTTACGGGAGGTATTTATGAACAAGCACAGATTATTAGGAATGGTGGCTGCCCTTCTGCTGATGGGCCTCCTGTGTGCCGTGGCCGCAGGGGAAGGAGCCCATCTGGGCGAGGCGATGTATGATTTTACGGTGCGGACCAGTGACGGCGGGCAGTTTACCCTGTCCCAGGCGCTCCAAAGCAGCGGGGCAGTGCTCATCAATATCTTCAAGATCAACTGCCCCCCCTGCCGGACGGAATTCCCGTTCCTGCAGGGAGCAAAGGAAAAGTTCGGAGATAAGATTTCCATTATTGCGCTGTCCATGGATGAGGACGACACGCTGGAAGCGCTGGAAAGCTTCAGAATGGAAAACGGACTGACCTTCAGCCTGGGCAATGACCAGGATATGAAGATGTTTGAATATTTTGCATGTACGGGAACGCCGTGTTCCATCCTGGTGGACAGGTTTGGAAAAATCTGTTTTATGCATGAGTCCATGCTCCCCTCCCAGAAAATCGTGGAGGACATGTTCGAGGCGGTCCTGGATCCGGCGTATACCCAGTCCAAGGTGTTCACCACCTATCCCCATGCGGCACTGGATGTGAAATATCCCAGCGATGACCGGCTGACGGAGGCGGCAAGGGCACAGGGCAGCAGTCTGGTCCTCACCTCGGATGCGGAACGGGCCTGCTATCCCTTCAAGCCCGGGACGATGGGCGGCGTGAAGGCCGCCTTCGCCTCCAACACGGAGATTCAGGAGAGCACGGCTGCCATGTACACCCAGGTGGAGGCACCAGAGGACGGGCTGCTGACCTTTGAGCACTTCATGGCCACCAACATGGTGGGAGACAGCCTGAAGGTCAAGGTGGACGGGCGCATCCGTACGGTCATTGTGGGCGGGGAACCCGAATGGGAGATGGCCGTCGTTCCCATCGAGAAGGGCACCCATTCCGTGGCCATTGAATTCAGACGGGAAATGATGGGAAAGGTGACCGATCAGGGACTGGTCTGTGGAATCAACAACATGGACATGCTGTATGGTGAGTATGCGGCGTCCATTGCAGAGTCGCTGCTCAGCTATCCCAGGACCGATGAGTTCAGTATCAGCGTGATCAACGACGGGACGGAGCTCTACGGAATCGGAAACGGCTCGGACTATGCGGCGTTGGCCTGGCTTGCGAAGGACGCGAATACGGTGTATTTTGAGGTGAAACTGGCCAGCGTGCAGGACCCGGAGTCCTGCGTGGTCGTTGCAGGAGACAACTTCCAGGGGGTTCGCCTGAGCGACTGTACTTCCTTCACCGATGACGGGTTTGTGGTGGGCCTGCCATATACCCCGGATGAGAATTATTCCTGCATGACGTGTTTTATGTACGATGCCAAGAACAGGGCCGCTACCCAGGCGCTCTATATCTGCCGGGATGAGCAGAGCATGAGGGGCCTGGCGGGGGCGCTGGATTGTCAGGACATCCGGCCAATCAAGGACGTACTGCGGGAATTTCAGGAAAAGGGCGTTGAGGTCACCCTGGAGGAGCTGAACCGGGTAACGAGTCTTGAACAGCTCCCGGGAAGCATCGACGAGCCGAATGAGGATGAGGTGGTGCTGCTTGCCCGCATCCAGGAGGCTTCCGGAGACAGAGCGCAGCAGACAACGCAGGCACAGCAGGAAGACGCGGCCGTCGGCGCTGAACCGGACAATGACTCCAACGGGCAGGAAAATGGACCGTCCGAACAGACCGCACGGGATGCAACTGTTTCCCCGGAAACTCCTGCAGGTCCCTCCGGCGTATCGCAGGGGGAATTGGTGATTGTGGTGCAGGATCAGTACGGCGTGCCGGTACCGGATGTTGTGTGCTCCCTGGTCACGGACAACGATTATATCCCCAAACGTTCGGACAAGCAGGGGCAGATCCGCATGAACAGCAACCAGCAGGCGTATCATCTGCATATTCTGAAGGTCCCCAAGGGGTATGGCTTCAACCAGAACTTTGAGATCGACACGGAGGCCAGCGGCGGCATGTACTATGTGACTATCAATCGCAAATCCTGATGGGGCGCGGGCCGGTTTGGAGGAATGAGGATGAGGCTGTATGCCATCGGAGACCTGCATCTCCACTTCGGCTGCGAGAATCCGGTCAGGGCACAGCGCAATGACCCGCTCTGGAAGGACCATGAGAAGCGGTTTGAGCACCTGGCTGCGAAAATCCGTCCCGAGGATACGCTGGTGCTGGTGGGAGATCACAGCTGGGGAAAGAAGCTGGAGCAGTGCCGGGAGGACCTGGATTTCATCCGGCGGCTGCCGGGGACAAAGGTTCTGCTGCGGGGCAATCATGATATGTTCTGGGATGCGGGCCGGACGCCGGCGCTTAACCGCGCGTATGAGGGGCAGCTGTTTTTTCTCCAGAACAACCATGCCTCCTTTGGACCTGTGGCGCTGGTGGGCACCAAGGGATTTACCTTTGAAGGACCTTTTTTCCTGGACCGCAGGGGCCGGGTGATGGGCTGGGACAGGGAGGAGGAGCTCCGTGCAGAAAAGCTGGTGCAGCGGGAAGCTGCGCGGCTGAGGGAATCCTTTGAGAGTGCCCGCAGGGACGGTTTTTCCCGATTTATCCTCTTCCTGCACTATCCTCCCACGAGCATTCTTGAGGAAGATAGCGTCTTTACCCGAATGGCCATGGAATACGGGGCGGAACAGGTGATCTACGCGCACTCCCACGGAGAAAGCCGCTATGCAGACAGTATCCTGGGGATGTACCGGGGAATCCGGTACCGGCTGGTTTCAGGCGACTATCTCAGGTGGGACCCGGAGATGATCCTGGAGCTTCCGGATCCGGCTGTGCGATGAAGATGCGCAGAAGCAGGCGAACGGAGACCGCCCGGAATGGGGGAAACGGCCTTTCTATCATGGCAAAGCTCAGGCAGGTGTGATAAGATAAGAATGGTCAGGAGTATAGGCGGTTGTCGGCATACATAAACCGGGGGTGACAGGGAGAGTTGCCCGTAGATCTGAGAGCAGAAGGAGTGTCAAGGCGATGTATACCATAGAACAGCTTTCCCGTTATCCGTTCTTTGCAGATAAGCTGAAGAAGACCGGAATTCAGCACATGCTGGACCCCCTGACGGGACTGGTTTCGCGAGCGTATATCCTGGACTTTGCCAGGGAACTGATTCAGGAGAATACGCCGTTTACCTTTGGCATTTTGGATCTGGACAATTTCAAGTTTATCAATGACACCTACGGGCATCCCGCCGGAGACGGGGTGCTGGCGGATGTGGCGGTCCATCTGTCCTCATATCTGGAAGGTTTCGGTGTGGCCGGCCGCTTTGGCGGCGATGAGTTCCTGTTTATCAATTTCAGGGACCTGAAGTATGAGGAAAAAAAATCCTTCCTGATCGACCTGTATCTGAATTCCGAAACCCTGCGGAAAAATGTGAAGCTGGAGGGATACAGCCCGTTCATCACCGGAACGGTGGGCTGTGCCACCTTTCCGGAGGATGCGGACAGCTTTGAAGAGCTGTTCTCCTTGATTGACAAGACGCTTTACCGCGGAAAGACCAAGGGTCGCAACTGTTACATCATTTATATGGAGGCCAAGCACAAAAACATCGAGATACGGAAACTTGCAAGGAAGGGCATGTTTTCCATTATGCACAGCATGATTCGTCAGTTTGAGATGGTTCCCGGACTGAGAAACCGGCTGCAATCCGTGACCCCGCTTCTGATGGAGGAGCTGCAGATTTTTGACTTGTATTATGCAGGAAAAAACCGGATTCTCCGTTCAGTCAGAGACCAGACGCTAGCCGAGCCGGTACCGGACATCGCAGAAGCTTTTTCAAGCGATGTGCTGTATACCACAAATGACCTGGAGCAGATGAAGACCGTTTGCCCGGTGTCTTATCAGACACTGGTGAAAATGGAGACGGAAACCGTCATGATGACCGAGGTCCGCATTGATGCCAATGAAGCCTATGGCTACCTGATCTGTGCTCAGTCCCGGAGCAGGAGAATCTGGCAGCAGGATGAATGCGCCATCCTGTATTTCCTGAGCAAGATGGTGGCTGCCCATATCCGCATCAATGGGGATTCCCTGGATGAGTAGGGACAAAACCCCGTGGAAGATTCCCGGAGGCTGTGCAGAGATGTGCTTTCGGTACCTGATTTTTTTTCATATCTTACAAAAGTTTTGACACCTAAGTGAATTTTGAGGTATAATCTATCCTGGACAGAATCCTCCGGGACTGCGTTGCCCCGAAGGGTGGGCTGTTAATCAGAATAGAGGAGGTTGAGCCCAGAATGAAGAGATTTACGATGATGCTTGCAGCTCTGCTGCTTGTCTGCATGGCTGTAGGCGTTCTGGCAGAAACGGCTGCCGAGCTTCCCAAGCCCGCGACCGAGAACAATGGTACGGAATACAGGGTCTACTGTGCGGATGAGAAGGGAAATCCCGTTGCCGGTGCAACGATTCAGTTCTGCTCCGATGTGTCCTGCATGATGAAAAAGACCGATGAAACCGGTCTGGCGATCTTTGCTGAACAGCCCGGTCATTACACCGTGCACCTGCTCAAGCCGCCCAAGGGCTATGAAAAGGATTCCACTGAGTATCCCGCACCTGAGACCTGCGGTGACGTGGTTATCGTGCTGAAGACCGCTGCCCAATAAATTCGGAAACCCCTTCTCTTCCAGACGAAGAGAAGGGGTTTTTTAATGGTATCTACGGTCAGCGCGTTGAGGTGACAGCTTCACATTTCTTCATTCACACCGGACGAGAGACGATCGGCTCATCCCGCGCATCCTCTGACGTCAGACGTTGTTTTTTTCGGGACTGACAGAATGATCAGTCTTTGGGTTCTTTCTTTCCATTGACGGAGAAATCATGGGGCAAACTTGACTGACCGAATCGCCGGTGAAAAACACATGATTTGCTCTGTATGGCTGCTTTCCGCTTCAGTTCCATATGCTTCCCGGAGGGATGGAATTGAAGTTCGAGGATTACAAGATGCAGAAAAGAAAGATACAGTACAAAAGATGGTGTTTTCCTATATCCCCAAATGTGATATATTAAAGCAACATCAATTCGCCGTTCTGGAAAGAAAAGCTGCACAGACCGGGCAGATAGAAATGAGGAACAATGTGCAAAGCAGGCGGGAATGGCTGAAAAGCCTCTTGCTTCCCACGGTGACGGGGCTGGCCCTGTTTATCCTGACATCCCGGAGCGGAACAGGACGCCATCTGGGGCCCGATCTTCTTTTTTCCCTGGCAAGTGGATATCTTCTCATCGGACTGATCCACCTCATGACCAACCTGAGGGCGCTGGATGCCATGGTCTGGGGAGTCGGGATGCTGAGACAGATCCTCGTGGGAAAATTCAGGGGAGGCCGTGAGGAAACGGAAGCTTTTCATGCCTACCGAAACCGTACGGAGATTCACCGGGATGCCGGATGGCTTCTGGGAATTTCCGCGGGCCTGATGCTCTGCGCTGTCCTGTGGGCTTTACTGACTGCCTGAAGGGCGAAGAGAAAAAAAGAGGAGGTATTACCATGAAGAAAGTATGGGGACTGCTTCTGGCGGCAGTGCTGCTGACCGTGCTGTGTGCATGTGCGCAGGCGGAAAAGGTGCTGCACATCTACCTGAAGGATGACTGCCCGACCATGAACGGACAGACTTCCGTCGAGTCGTCGATCAACACCCCGATGACCTACTGCGGCGCCACGCTGTATCGCGCGATTCCCACAGAAGACGGGATGGGGTATGAGTTTATCGGAGAAATCGCAGACGGAATGCCGGAGCAGGTGGACAAGAACACCTGGCATATCAAGATCCGTCCGGAAGCCTGCTTTGCCAATGGGGAGCCCATCACGGCGGACACCATTGTCTACTCTCTCAAGACCGGCCTTGACCCGAAGCTGACCAATGCCATGGCCGATTTCATTTCCTCTCAGGCCATCAACATCAAGAATGCCAAGGCGTACTCCATTCAGACCGAAGCGGAGCCGGTGGCATGGGAAGACGTGGGAATCAGGAAGACCGAGGACGGCTGTCTTGAAATCATTACCGAGGATGAGGTCACGCAGATGGATGTCTGCAACCACTTTACCACACGTGCGATGGTCCCGCTTTATGAGCCGCTCTATGAAGCCGGAATGAATGAGGACAGGACCAAGAGCGACTACGGTCTGACCGTGGAGCGCTGGATGAGCAGCGGCCCCTACAAGCTTACCAAGTGGGTGTACAAGTCCATTCAGGTATATGAGCGCAATGAGCACTACTGGAACCCGGATCTGTGCCATTATGACCGCGTTGAAGTCAATATCATTCCGGAAGCCAATGCCCGCATGGAGATGTGGGAGAGGGGCGACTTGGACCTGTATACCCCGGATCCTTCCGCACTTGAGCAGTATATTGACGATCCCCGGATTGAGGAGATCGGTTCACTTACGGTGTATCACATCGATGTCAATGACAAGAATCCGGACAATCCCATCTGCAGTTCGAACAATTACCGCAAGGCCCTGTATTATGCCATCAACCGCCCGGTGATTGCCAAGGAAATCTTTGGCTATCAGGAAGCGGTGGGCACCTATGTCAACAACCAGGCCGGCATTTATTCTCCTTCCGGACTGGCCTACAGGGATTCTGCCCAGGGCAAGGAAGTTACCGAGATGGTAGAATCCTGGGGCCCGGCCGGCTACAATCCGGAGATGGCCAACAAGTATCTGGATGCCGCCTATGAAGAATTCGGGATGCCCAAGGATACCGTGCTGACCCTGATCATCGGCTACAATCCCAATGAGGCTTCCTGGAAGCCCACGGCGGAATACCTCCAGGAGGAACTGCCCAAGGTCTTCAACGGAAGGATCCAGCTGAAGTCCGTCACGTATTCCACAAGCACCACGGAATTCAAGAAGGGCACCGATCAGTGGGATCTCTCGCCCAATGACTGGAGCCGTACACTGAGCCGGACCTATCCGCACGCGGCTTTCTATTATTTCACCAGCGGATATGCCAATCATCCCAATGTCTATGTGGATGCGGAATTTGATGCCCAGTATGCAGTGTGCGACAGCGATGAGGTCCGGATGAACTACGACCGCCTGCTTGATGAGACTGCGAAGCTGGAGAAGATCTATCTGGATAAGGTGATCCATATCCCGGTCTGCCAGGAAGTGGGATATGAGCTCTATTCCGACAGGGTGGTCCTGCCCATGAAGCAGTACCTGCCGGTGATCGGATGGGGACTTCCCTACGGCGATATCAACGAATAAAGGATTGCTGAAAGCAAGAGATGTTCAAGTATTTTCTGAAACGATTCGCGGCCATGCTGGTCACGCTGTTCCTGATTCTGACACTGTCCTTCTGGGTGATCCGGCTGATGCCGCTGAGCATCTTTGAAAATCCGGATATTTCACCAGAGATACAGCAGAAGCTGGAGGAAAAGATGCATCTGCATGAGCCGATGGTGGTTCAGTTCGGGTACTTCATCTCAGGGGTCCTGACCCGGGGCGACTTTGGCACTTCTGTCAAAATCCGCCCCGGGATGGACGTCCTTGAGATCATCTGGGAGAGAGTCCCCACCACCATGATCCTCAATGCCGCCTCCCTGATCCTGGCGATTCCGCTGGGGATCCTCGCGGGAACCATCGCTGCGCTCAAGCGGGGGAAGATGACGGACAACCTGATCTCCTTTCTGATCGTCATCTTCATTTCGGTCCCGTCATTTGTCTTTGCATCGCTTCTGCAGTATCTCTTTACGCTGCAGTGGCCCGTGTTTCCCACGCTGTACCTGACGCATGCCTCCACGACGGGCCAGATCGTCGCCTCCATGGTGCTGCCGGTCATCGCGCTGTCCCTTGGACCGCTTGCCACCATTGCCAGATACCTGCGGGGAGAACTGATCGAGTCGCTCTCTTCCGAGTATATGCTGCTTGCCCGCACAAAGGGCCTGACCAGAGGAGAGGCCGTGGTTGCCCATGCGTTCCGGAATTCGCTGGTGCCCATTGCCAACACCATCATTCCGCTGATTACGGGAATCATGGGAGGCTCTCTTGTGATTGAGAAGATCTTTGCGGTGCCCGGAATCGGCGGCCTGCTGGTGGATTCCATTATGGCCGGAGACCATTTCCTGACGGTGGCCCTGCTGATGATGTACTCCGTAACATCTCTGCTGACCATTTTTATCATCGATGTCTCCTATGGTATCATTGATCCCAGAATCCGGATCGGGGGTGGAAAGGAATGATTGTGGACCGCGATCACCTTCCCCAGGAACTGGCGGATCTGCCTGATGATCTGTTTGTCCGTGTGAAGGACCGGCCTGAGATGGACCAGGTTTCCAAAGTCCGGGCAGACAGCTTTTACAGGGATGCATTCCGGCGCCTGATGAAAAACCGGGTGTCCGTGCTCTCCATCTGTGTGGTGCTGCTGGTCATTGCCCTCGCGCTCCTGGTTCCCCAGATCAGCGGATACGGCTACACGGAACAGAATGTGAAGCTGAAAAACATTCCACCCAGGATTCCCGTGCTTGAGAAACTGGGAATTGCCAACGGTACGCGCAAAGTGATCGGCGTCAAGCCAAGCGCGCTGAATAACACGTCCCGCTATCCGGAAGGGTCCGTGCTGAAGGTGCTGCGCACCTACACCGTTTCCGGAAAGGAAGCCTGCGACGCACTGGTGGACATGTACGTTTTTGCAGGTGTGCCTGAGGGACAGTACTATTTCTTTGGAACAGACTATCTGGGACGGGACATCATGACGCGTCTCTTCAAAGGGACCCAGATCTCTCTGCTGATCGCCTTCATCTCTGTGCTCACCAACCTGATCATCGGCGTGGTCTACGGCTCTGTGGCCGGCTTCTATGGCGGGACGGTGGACATTGTGCTCAGCCACCTGGCGGAGGTGCTGGACGGACTTCCCTATATTGTGGTGACCATTCTTTTCATGCTGCTGCTCGGCTCCGGCATGTTCTCCATCATCCTGTCGCTGACCATCACCGGCTGGATCGGAACCGCCCGTCTGACCCGTGCGCAGTATTATCGTTTCAAGGGCAGGGAATACGTCCTTGCCGCCCGGTCCCTGGGCGTGCCGGACAGAAATCTGATTTTCCGGCACATTCTGCCCAACGCCATCGGTCCTCTGATTACCCGGACCATGATCGCGGTTCCCT
>OMRS01000210.1 GCA_900313545.1 uncultured Eubacteriales bacterium
CCAAAATGTTTTCTCTTCAGAAAGAAATCAAGTGATTTTTTGAGGTGGAAGGTCTATGCGATTTGTAAAGTGCCCCCGCTGTGAACTGAATTACATGCCGGAGAATGAGGAGTACTGTTCTGTCTGTAAACGCGAGATTCTTGGCGAGCGCAGCGAGGAACCTGTCGAGTTGTGCAGCATCTGCAATGAGAATCCGGTGATGCCCGGAAAGGACATCTGCCTGGAGTGCTACAAGGAAATGAATCAGAACGCGCCCATGGATGAAGACGGTTCTGAAGAGACGGTTGAACGCGGTGATGCTTCCGAAGAAGAGGGAATGGAAGAAATAGATGATGTGGCGTCCATCGAGGATGTCTCTGACATGGAAGAGATTCAGATGGAAGAGGACGATGAGATTCCGCCTGAAATCGGTGATCAGGTCTCTTTGGAGGAGGAACGTCTGCGGGAAAGCAACGAAGATGAGGACACGGAACCGGAGGACGAGTGAGAATCTTTGCCATCGGAGATCTTCATCTGCCGGGTGGTGATCTCAAGCCCATGGATGTCTTTGGCGAACACTGGCGCGGACATTTTGAAAGGATTTGTCAGGACTGGAGTGAACGGGTTGCCCCGGAGGATGTCGTGCTGATTCCCGGAGATATCTCATGGGCGATGACCCTCACGGAGGCGCTGACTGACCTTCAGGCGATCTCAAGGATGCCTGGAACGATCCTTCTGCTTCGGGGAAATCATGATTACTGGTGGAATTCGGTCAGCCGTCTTCGCTCCGTGCTTCCCCCAAAGATGCATGCTATTCAAAATGACTGCTTTCAGACCGAAACGTGCGTGTTTTGCGGAACCCGGGGCTGGAACATCCCCGGTGAAGAGGATACAGACCCCCACAATGAAAAGATTTACAGGCGGGAAGTGGCCCGGCTGAAATTGTCCCTTGATGAGGGCCGGCGTGTTTCGGCAGGGCGTCCGCTGTTTGTCATGATGCATTATCCGCCTCTGATGCCGGATCAGATGGAGCAGGGAACGGAGTTTACACATCTGATGACGGAATACGGGGTGAACCGCTGCGTATATGGACATCTGCACGGGCTGAGTATCCGACGGGGAATCTGCGCAGAATATGCGGGTGTGCGGTATGATCTGGTGAGCTGCGACGCGCTTGATTTCAGACTGTTGGAGGTCCCGCTGGTTTGAATTTTGAAGGAGGTGTGCTTCACCTCCTTTTTTGTTGCAATAAAATATTGCAAATGTTATTATATCTATGGACCGGCAGCTCCACTTTGGGGGAAACGATCCTCCCGGGGATGGGCAGACAGGGATGCCGTGCGGGAAACCGACCTGTGTAAAGCAGGGATTTCTTCATTGTCGTTGTTGGCCGGTTTCGTCGAAAATAAAAAAGTATTACAGGGAAAAGCCTTTGCATATTAAGGCTTTTCCCGTTTTTTGTGAACGGAATATTACAGAAAAGTGAACGGAGAAGGAATTTGTTAACCGAAAGCAAACTTGAATTGTGGTGGAAAATGGTGTAAAGTAGCAGGCAAAGGGTGAAAAGTGGCATCGTTTGGAAGGAGGGTCGTCATGTCCAGCTATCTGTTTTCTGGATCATATGACCACTCCGTGGATTCGAAGGGACGGGTGATTATCCCGGCCCCCTTTCGTGACGCTCTGGGAGAGGACTTTACGATTACCATCAATCCCAACAGGACTGCCATTGCCATTTACCCCAAGGCTGTGTGGGAGCAGCAGCTGGAGAAACTCTCAAAAATCAATCCCATGGACCGGATGGGCATTCAGTACGAGCGTTACCTGATGAGCATGTCCTATTCGGGAAATACGGTGGACAACCAGGGACGCGTGGTGGTTCCCTTCAAACTGAGACAGAAGCTGGATATTTCCAAGGACATTGTCTTTGTGGGACTGAACAACTATATTGAGATCTGGGATGAAAAGGCCTATCAGCAGGTTGAAGCCGATGTCGAGGCGGATTTCGATCACCTGGTGGACTATGTATTTGAAACATACGGCGGCGTGACATAGCCGCCGGACCTTTTTGAAAGTGAGGTGACCGTCATGATGCGTCAGCAGCAGCGAAAAGAGAAAATGCGGTATGCACAGAATGGTTATCGCCCACAAAAAGGAGATCTCTATATTGCCCGGGATCCGGCGGGTTCAGCCAGGGACACCATCAGGGACCTGAACCGCAAGGGATATACCCGTGGAAGTTCAGGAAGGGAGCCGTTTCTCCAGAAAAACAGGATTTATCGTCCGGCAAAAAACGAAAAAAAGCTCCGCCAGATGACACTGGCGGAGCGCCTGACCTATGAGGTTAGAAGGGACCGCAAGGCGGCCTCCGTTTGTCTGTTTCTGGTGATCCTCATCTTCATCCTCAGTGCTGTATGGATGCAGAAGATTGCGGAAACGGGACAGGCCAGACGTGCGGCGGCAGAGTACAAGGCACAAACCGTGGAACTGGTCCGGCAGAATGAAATTCTTCGTGCAAAACTGGAGCAGGCCAGTTCGGATCTTCGGATTCGAAACAAGGCGCAAAATGAGCTGGGAATGCTGCGCAGGGAGCGGGCGGAGCGGCATGAGATATACGTGCAGCTCCCGGAAAAACATCGGCATCAGGATGCCGATGCGCAGGAGCCCAGAGCGTTTGAGCCCCTGGATGTTTTCCTCAGTCTGCTCCACTTTATGCATATCGGAGAATAGAAACATGCCGATCCGTTGGGGGGAAGAAGCATGACACTGAATGAACTGATCAAGGATGTACCTGAACAGATCGCATATCGTGAAGGCCCCATGGGTCTGGACGTTGAAATCGACGCGCTGATTCAGGATTCCAGAAAAGCCTGCAGGAACGGGCTGTTTTTCTGCATCCCGGGAGGCAGCAGCGACGGACATGATTTTGCAGAACAGGCGATCGCCAACGGTTCTGTGGCGCTGGTGGTGGAGCATTTTCTGGAGCTGAACTGTACGCAGGTGAAGGTGAGCGATGTCCGCGCCGCAATGACGCGAATTGCAGCGGCATTCAACGGTCATCCGGAAAAGAAGCTGAGGCTGGTGGGCATTACAGGAACAAAAGGAAAGACCACCACGACCTATCTGCTCAAGAGCATCATCGATGCGGCGGGAATTCCCTGCGGCATCATCGGGACAACCGGGTGCATCGCGGGGTCCACGGTGCTTCCGAGCCATCTGACCACCCCGGATCCCATTGAAATGTTCAACATCCTGCGAATTATGGCCAATGCGGGCGTGGAAGTGGTCTGCATGGAGGTTTCAGCCCATGCGCTGTACCTGCGCAAACTGGTGGGGATCTGTTTTGAGGCGGCTGCCTATACCAATCTCAGCCAGGACCATCTGGATTTCTTCGGCACCATGGACAAATACCTGGATGCGAAGAGAATTCTGTTCTCCAACGGGATGGTCAGAAATGCCGCCATCAACGTGGACGAGGAGACTTCAGAGATCGTCATGAGGGATATCCAGTGTCCGATGCTGACCTTTGGCATTTCTCAGCGGGCGGACCTGTATGCCAGAGATATCGAAATCAGGGAAAGCGGCGTTTCCTTTACCATGAATCTGCATGATGTGTCCCGGGACAGAATTCAGATGCTCCTGACGGGCATGTTCAATGTGTACAACGCGCTGGCGGCGGCTTCGCTGGCGATGATTCTTGGAATCTCCACGGAGCATATCCGCAAGGGACTGGAAGCCGTGGTGAGCGTCCCGGGCCGGGTTGAAATGCTCAGGACAAACACGCCGTACCGGATGATCCTCGACTACAGCCA
This sequence comes from uncultured Eubacteriales bacterium, assembly GCA_900313545.1. Next base: position 3,789 of record OMRS01000210.1, read on the forward strand.
TTCTCCGGATGCCCTGGAGAATATTCTGACCACAGTGCGGGAATTCTGCCGCGGAAGGCTGATTCTGGTCTTTGGCTGCGGCGGGGACAGGGACCGCGGGAAACGGCCCATGATGGGCGAGATCGCCGGCAGACTGGCGGATTATTCGATCCTGACCAGCGACAATCCCAGATTTGAGGACCCCATGTCGATTCTGGCGGCGATCGAGGCGGGAATCAAGAAAACCGATGCGGATTATGAAGTGATTGAGAACCGCAGGGAGGCCATCCGCCAGGCCATGGAAATAGCGGTGGGCGGGGATATTGTCATTCTGGCCGGAAAGGGACATGAAACCTATCAGGACATCCAGGGGGTCAAGCATCCCTTTGACGAAAAGCAGATCGTTCAGGAACTGCTGAAGGAAATGGAACTGGAGAACCAGGGAGAGAGCGTATGAACAAGGTATTGTGGGCAGCCCTTCTGGCATTTGTTTGGGGAGGACTGGTC
>OMRS01000324.1 GCA_900313545.1 uncultured Eubacteriales bacterium
AATTCTTATATAGAGGATACGGAATGGACGTATGTCATCACCACGGTGGATGGAAAAAAGGCTTGCGGGTTCGTTCCGTCAGATGCAGTGGACTGGCAGGATCCCGTGCATATGGAGGGATCCACGCTGGTCTTCGAGGAGGGCATAGAATATCTCGGATCCTTTACTGACATGCTGGATGCGGGGGGAATTGATTACAGAGACGGCGGACCGGTGCGTGCCAAGGCTGAATTCGGGATGGTCGATGCGGATTTGTATCCCAGTGAAGGTCCGGAAATTTACGGGGTCAGCAAATGGACGGATATCAAGAGGGTTCAGCTTCCCTCAACGCTCCGGCTGATGGGAGACGATGCGCTCCAATACCTGAAGCTGGATGAACTGGTCATCCCGGAGGGAACTGAATACATTAAGGGAATGGCAGCCTTTTTCAATATGAACATCGGAACGCTTGTTCTCCCGTCCACCCTCCGGGAGTTTGAATACTGCAGCAGATGGTCCACCATCGGCAGGTATGAGGTGGACAGCCGGAACCCGGTGCTCAAAAGCGTGGACGGTGTACTCTACTCGAAGGATGGCAAAACGCTGATCAGTTACCCGAACGGGAAGGCCAGCCTGCACTATGATGTGCCGAAGGGGACGGAGGAGATTCATGCGTATGCGTTCTATGCGTATCCGTATTATTTGACAGGTGAGGATCCACTTCCGCTCACCTCGCTTTCGCTGCCCATGGGTCTCAAAAGAATCGGGGCATTTGCCCTGGATGGCCTGGAGAATCTTGTCAGCCTGACGATTCCGCCGACCGTCGTGGAGATCGGCCCCTATGCCTTTGGCGAAATGGTCAGTCTGGCGCAGCTTTCAATGCCGGAAAGACTCCGCGGCGCAGTGGATAAGGAATTGCTGACGGAGCTGAAAAGAAAACAGGGCAATGGAGACAACGGGAATCTGGTGGAAAAGGAGTGACAGTTGATGATGAAACAGTTTGTTCTATGCCTGATGCTTTGCCTTTTTTGCGCACTGGCGTGCGCAGAGGGATCCTGGTCGCAGATCAACGTGCAGCTGGACCGTCCGGACAACTGGAAAAGAATCGTCGCGGATCCGTCAGCCTTTGCGCTTGGCGGGGATACCGCGTATGATGGAGATCCTTCGCTTTCCATCCGCAGCTGGGGAACCTATCCGAGCATGGACGGTTCCACCGTCTGCGTCCCCATGGCCATGGAATTTGCCAGGGAATGGCTGGACCTTGGTGAATCCGATCTGACCGGCTTTGTCAGTTTTTCGACCACGCCGGTGGCGTATGAGCGCCTGACGAAAAATGCACCGAACCCCATGGTTGCCATCCAGTCCCGGAATGTCATGATGGACGATACAAAGCCGATTGATCTCGTCCTGGGAACGGCGCCCAATCAGGATGAACGGAAGGCGCTTCAGGGCGCCGGCAAGAAAACGGTCATGGTCCCGGTCTGCTATGATGCCTTTATCTTCATGGTCAACAAGGCCAATCCGGTGGAAAGCCTGACCACGGAGCAGATTAGGGACATCTACTCCGGCACTGAACTGTATGAATATGAGGTTCCCGGTGTGGAGCAGATGATCGAGAGCCCGACTGAGATCATGGAATATAAAGAATATCTGTATGACTATACATTTAAACCGTACATCTCGGACTGGGAGGAAGTGGGCAGGGAAAGCGGCGAAATCGTGGCCTGCCAGCGGCCGCACGGGAGCGGCAGCCAGACTGCCATGGAGGAGCTGGTGATGGGAGACCGGCCGCTCTTAACCGTAAACGGGAACTATATTTACGGCGGCATGGGGGAGATTGTCAGCCGTGTCGGCAGCTTTACCGAGGGATATGACGCCATCGGGTACTCGTACCTGTATTACGTGAATGCGCTGTACCGGGATGACAACATCAAGGTCATCGCCGTCAACGGCATTGAACCCACCACGGAAAACCTCAGAAACGGCACCTATCCCTATACCGTCTGCTACTATGCCGTGTATGAGGAAGGAAATGAGACGGCCAGACGGTTTGTCGACTGGATGACCAGCGATGAGGGCCAGGCCTGCATAGCGCAGGCAGGCTATGTGTCGCTCAGATAAAGCCGGGGGCCGGGAACAGGACGGGAACCTGAAAACCCGGATGCGCCTGCAGGGTCATTCCGGTTCCGGCACCCGGGGGAGGCACCGGTTCCGGGTGTCAGGCGGGACCATGTCCTTGATGATGCCCGGGAGAAACAGGGCCTTTTCCGTGTGACGGAGGGAACCGGGGCCGGCGGGAAAAGGAGCACAGGGAAGAACGGCCGCATTGCCGCCGGACCATGGACATGGACCGGGGGATCCGCCGTGAGCGGCAGGCAGCGGAGATCATGACCCGGAGCGCGAGCTGCGGGTGGATATACGGACAAGGGCCATCTTTCACGGGTGTCCCTTGTCCGTTTGGTTCAGGAAATTCAGCGGCACCAGGGCTTCGCGGTCCGGGTGTTGTCAAATGGCAAACTATTTGAGTCTTATAGCCGAGATACCGCACCAGCAGATCATGAAGTACCTGATACCCGACCGGCGACAGAAGCCAGCTCTTTACGGAAGCCGTCCGCGCCGGGGCCCGTCGAAGAAAAAGGCATCATAGGTGATGCCCAGGTTCTTGAAACGGTGTTCTCCCGCTTTCGCGTTATCCCGAATCAGGTCGCCATTTTTACCGGATATCGTCTGCAGCTCTACATCCACAGCAGGACTGTCATACACACCGGGACCGGAGATATAGAGCAGGAAATCCTTGCTGTTCTTTCCGGCAAAGGTCAGGTAATTGCGGACATATCTTGTTTTCAGTTCAAAGAGCGACATATCTGAATCGCTCAGGATCGGCATTCTCTCCATCAGATTCTCTTTCTCCCTGCCACAGGACATGAAAAAAGCACCCTGGATTTCTCCAAGATGCTTATCAGTGCTGCTTTTGATCATTTTATTCTGCTTCCTGCAGAATATCGAGCATTTCTCTCGGTGTCACAACATACGTTCTCATGGGGAAATGCTTGAGATTGCCGGTTACCAGATACGCTTCCTCTTCCTTTCTCTTCTCCATCAGGACTGTATAGAAAACAACGTCCTTCGGATCGGGAATAACATCCTCAATCAGACCCGCTTCGGCAAATACAGCACGCTTTTTCATTTCAGTGAGTAGAACTGTAACTGCCCGCTTATCAAATTTGAATTTTGGCCTTTTGAGAACGTCCTCATATTCAGCAAGGATTTCATCATTCAATACGGGAATGATATCACCATGCAAAGCTTCCTCCGCAACCTGCCACGGTTCCGAGCCGTTCTTCAGCAAAGCGGAAACCAGTACATTGGTGTCGAGTACCGCGTAATACTTCATTCGTTAAGCACTACCCGTTCTTTTCTGGATGCTTCAATCTCGGCATTGATTTCATCCAATGTCATATCAGACATACCGTTCTTCTCAGCGCCTTCGCTGATTTCAACCATGGCGCGATATCCACGTTCCGCATTGTATGGTGCCTTGGGCAATGTCATTCTG
>OMRS01000213.1 GCA_900313545.1 uncultured Eubacteriales bacterium
AGCACGAAGCCGGTGTGCGCGCCGTTCAGGATGCGCACCTTGCGCTTCTTGTAGGGTGTCACATCCGGTACCACATGCACGGGCAGGCCGGCCTTCTTGAAGGGCAGGCGGTCCTCCAGGCCCTCCGGGCCCTCGATAATCCACACGCCGAAGATCTCGCCCACATCCGTCAGCGGATCCTCATAGCCGTTGGCGGCGTCCAGCTGTGCGACTTCCTTGGGATCGCGGATGCGGCCAGGCACAATGCGGTCCACCAGGGTGGAGCAGAAGATGTTCTCCTTGTTAACCCAGTCACGGAAGGCCTCGCTGAGTCCCCAGTCATCGATATAGGCATTGACGCAGCGCTGCAGTTCCTTGCCGTTGTTGTCAATCAGCTCGCAGGAAAGGATCGCCACGCCGGGCAGGCCCGCCTCAAAGCGCTCATACAGGACACGGGTGAGCTTGGCGGGGAAGCTGATGGGCGGCTCCTGGTCAAACTTGCTCTCGCTTTCATGCACAATGCCGGCCTCGGTGGTATTGGATACGATGATATCCAGATCTCCGCTGCGGGCCAGCTCCAGAACCTTGCCCCAGTCGCCCGCATAGGGATTGAGACAGCGGCTCACGGAGGAGATCACGCGCTTCAGGTCAACCTTCTCACCTTTCTCGCTGCCGCGCAGGTACAGAGTATACAGGCCTTCCTGCTTGTTGATGTACTCCGAAAGACCCGGCGCGATGGGCTGGACAAGCACGGCCTTTCCGTTATATCCAGCCTTCTCATTGGCGACATCAAAGAAATAATCCACGAAAGCCCTGAGGAAATTTCCCTCACCAAACTGCATGACACGTTCAGGAGCAGATTCAAGGACATATCCAGGATATCCGGATTTCTTCAGGACTTCGTAATTAAGCAATGCCATGGTAAACTCCTCCTTTTTTTATAACACGCACAACTAAACGGTTTGGCATCAGACCGAACCGTAGGTCAGCTGGACGATTCCAGTGGTCACGGGCGGGCAGAAGGTGAACAGCATCAGCACGACGAACAGCAGGATATAGAACGGAACCGCTTCCTTGATGAAGGTTTTCGTCTTGCAGCCCGTCACCGAGCAGGTCACGAACATCAGGGTGCCCATCGGCGGAGACAGGGCGCCAATGGCATTATTGAAGATGTAGATCATGGTGAACTGGATCTCGTTGATGCCGTACTGCGCCGCAATGGGAGCCAGCAGCGGGACCAGCACGATCATGGTCGCATTGCCTTCAATAAACATGCCCACGATCAGGACAAAGATGTTGACAGCGATCAGGAACGCATACTTGTTGGGGCAGATGGAAACGATGAATTCCGTGAGCTGCTGGGGAATACGCTCCTTGGTGAGCACCCAGGAGAAGACGGAAGCCGCAGACACGATCAGCATGATGCCGCCCGTGGTACAGACCGTTTCCTTGCAGGCCTGCAGGATGCCCTTGAAGGTCAGCTCCCGGTACACAAGGCCCAGAACCACGGAATACAGGATGGCCACAGCACCGGCCTCAGTTGCCGTGAAGACCCCCAGACGGATGCCGCCGATGATGATGATAGGCAGGCACAGGGGCAGCAGGGCGGGACGCAGGCAGTCCCAGAATTCCTTGCCGGTCATCTTGGTGCTGCGGATGGGCTTGTAGCCGCGCTTGATGGAGATGAAGTGGACCAGCACCATCATGGCGATACAGAGGGTGCCGCCCACGGTAATGCCGGACATGAACAGCTTGCCGATGGATACATCCGCGATGCAGCCATAGAGGATCATGGCGATTCCCGGGGGAATCAGCGGAGTGATCATGGCGGAAGCCGCTGTCACCACGGAGGAGAACTCCTTGGAGAAGCCCTGCTTTTCCATCTCAGGAACCAGCATCTTGGCTTCCATTGCCGCATCTGCCAGGTTGGAGCCGGACAGGCCGCCCATCAGGGTGGACAGCAGCACGTTCACCTGGGCAAGGCCGCCCGGGAGTCTGCCGGTGACGGCGGAGCAGAAGGTCATGATCCGGGAGGTGACACCCGCATAGTTCATGAACGTTCCCGCGCACACAAAGAAGGGAATCGCCAGCAGAGATGCGCTCTCGGAGCCCGTGACCGCCTTCTGGCCGAAGATGATCTGGTTGATTCCGGGGTTGAACAGGAAATAGATCAGTGAACCGCCAAGGACGGCGATAAACACCGGAACCTTGAGGAACAGCAGCACCAGCATCATGATGGCGGCAATGCCCAGCACGGTATTGGTGCCCAGGCCGGTTCCAACGCTTTCAAGAGCCGGTTTGATCCACTGGATATTGATGCCCAGAAGCACAACCACACCCGCGATGATGGCCATCGGAAGCGGACGCTTGAGTACGAAATACAGCAGGGCAAACAGAGCCACTGCTGCCAAGATGCTCAGAAACAGACTCATGCGTCCACCTCCTCATCGGGATTCACCTTTTCCGGAAGCTCAATGGACTTGGTGAACTCCGGCGCATACTTGGATACGAAGTAGCTGACGATCATCAGAACGCAGCCGAAGGGAGAAATGCCGTAAATCAGCGTATAGGGAATGCGCAGAATCGGGGTCGGACGGGCACTGCGGCCAAAGACCTGCTCGATATATGCCTGGCACTTGACACACAGGAAGATCAGGACAAACAGCACGATCATGTCGATGATATAGCCGATGATCTTCTGCGCCTTCTCCGGAAGGGAATCCACCAGCATTTCAATGGCCACATGGCTGCCTGCGCGGAAACCGACGCTGGCACCCAGATAGATCATCCATACCTGACAGAATGCGGACACTTCCTCCTGCCACAGAATGGGGTCCTTCAGGACATACCGCTTGAAGACACCCACGGCCGTGACAAAAGTCAGAATGACCAGTGCCAGAGAGGCAACGATCATATCCAGGTTGCACAGCACCTTTACCCATGTCTTCTTCTTCAAACTAATGTCACCTCTTCTTGGTTCTCTCAGAGCGCAAGGCTCTCCGGGAATACTGAAAAAGGAGGGAGTTCCCTCCCTCCTTTTCGGGATCTGTTACTGTTCCATCGCAGCCTTCACGGTGTCGTAGAGGCCTTCAGACCATCCGAAGGTCGCGCCTTCATCATAGAAAGCCTTGGCCTTGTCACGGAAGCCCTGGAGAACTTCTTCGGTGGGAACGCAGACGGTGACGCCCTCGTCCTTCATGAGGCCGAGATAATACTCATCAGCCTTCGCCTGCAGCTCATTGTTGTAGACTCCGGCCTCGCGTCCGGTCTCGATGAGCGCTTCCTGCTGCTCGGGAGTCAGGCTGTTGAACCACAGGTCAGAGCAAACCCAGTTGGTGAAGTTGAGCACGTGTCCGTCCAAGATCAGGTACTTGGCCACTTCGTGATGCTTGCGGCCATACAGGGTGGACAGCGGGTTCTCGCCGCCGTCAATGGTGCCCTGCTGCAGCGCGGTGTACACGTCGCCCAGGCTCATGCCAACGGGAGTCGCGCCCAGGACCTCAAAGCCCTTGGTCTGGATCTGGTTGGTGGGAACGCGGATCTGCAGGCCCTTCAGGTCTTCAACCTTGTTGACCGGCTTGGTGGTAAGGGTGTGACGGGCGCCGTAGGCCCAGTTCGCAGCCACCATCTTGATTCCCAGGTTCTGGAGGGCATCGCACTGCGTCTTCCACCAGTCGGATTCGATGAGCTTCCAGCACTGATCCCAGTCTTTGAAGAGGAAGGGTCCGAAAACAATGCCCATGTCCTTGACGCCATAGTCCGCAAAGAACGCGCCGTCAGCCAGGGTCATGATCGGCTCGCCCAACAGCATCTGGTCAATCAGGTCGGTCTTGTTGCCAAGCTGGGAATCCGGGAACAGTTCGATGGTCAGGCCGACATTCTTCGCCGCAAGGAGCTCCTGCCACTTGACAAGGCCCTGTCCGATGGGCTCGCTCAGGGAGTTCTCAAAGCCAACCTGGAGAACTTCATCCGCCAGCGCGCACGCGCACAGCATGCACAGAGCCAGAGCGATAACGAGGATTTTCTTCATAACGGGTAACCTCCTTCTAATATTTGAATCTGACCTTGCGTCAGAATTCAATCATGACCTTCAGCATGCTTCCCGCATTCTTGTCAAAGTCCGAGAACGCCTTTGCCGCTTCTTCAAAGGGATACACATTGGTGACCACATCATCCAGCTTCAGTCCCTGGTTTTTCACCACGTCAATGAGCTCCTCAAAGTCGCGGGTCAGGGCATTGCGGGAACCGAAGATGTTCAGCTCCTTTTTCTGGATAATGGTGAAGTCCAGGTCGATGTTGTGCTTTCCGACACCGATGACCGCCACGCGTCCGCCGAAGCATGCCGCGTCCAGACAGTTCTGGAAGGTGGAAGGAAGCCCGACGCATTCCACTGTGACATCAAAGCCGTTGCCTTCGGTGATTCTGGCCACTTCCGCCGCAAAGGCCTCCGCTCCCGTATTGAGAATCATGCCTTCAAAGCCGAAGCGCATGGCATATTTCAGCTTTGCTTCCGCCACATCACAAATCCAGACCTTTGCGCCGCGGCTCTTTGCCGCGATGGCCGCCAGCACGCCGATCGTGCCTGCGCCCACCACCAGAACCGTGTCACCCTCGTGGACATTGGCCCGCTGGATCCCGTGATAGCCGATGCAGAACGGCTCAATCAGAGCCAGGGTCTTGGCAGGAAGTCCCTTGCCGTCAATCAGGCGGCTGACGGGCATCAGCATCACCTCGGAGAAGCCGCCCTCTCTCTGGACACCCATGGTTTGATTGCTCATGCAGGCATTGACCAGCCCGTGGCTGCAGGAATAGCATTTTCCGCAGTTGAAATAGGGATTCGCGGTGACGATATCCCCCACCTTGAAGCCGCGGCTGTTCTCTCCGATTTCAACGATTTCCGCAGAGAACTCGTGTCCGGGAATCCGGGGATAGCTCATATATGCGTTGGTTCCGCGAAAAGAATTGAGATCACTGCCGCAGATTCCTCCGAAGATCGGACGGATCAGCGCCTCGTCAGGGCCGCAGACCGGCCTGTCCACTTCACGGATTTCGACCTGCCCCGGCTTGACAATCGTAATTGCCTTCATTCTCTCATGCCTCCTGTATTGCGTCGATAGACATTCCTTGGCATTCCTGTTGGATACATCGTCATTCTAACGTTTCAGGCCATGACTGTCAATCGGTTTGTTGTGGATTTTGGCAAATTCCCCAATTTTCTCTCCGAATTCTCCGTTCATATGCCAGCCTCCAAAAAAGCAACCAGTTTTGTCCCTCATTTTTTGGGTATTCGCCTTTATTTTGTACACATACTATTTATAATTCTTATCCATCCGCTTGATTTGTTGGATACAATCGTAAGGGAAGTTTCTTGAGTTTTCATCCCTTATAGCCAAAGAAGCCCTTCCGCCGAAGATGGCAGAAGGGCTGAATTTCTTTCTATTTCGATTATTTTAGCTTTCCACAGCTCCTCGCATCAGCAAGCCTGTGATGTATCCATCATGCATTTCCGGTTCACTTTGCTTCGTCCGTCTGGGAATCGAAGATGTTGTGCGTATCCAGTTTCTGGCTGAGCACGTAGTTGATGATGGACTCCTTGGAGTTTTCGATATGGACGCGCATCGCATCCGCAGCTTTTTCCCAGTTCCCCCGGATACAGTAGGTGGCCACCTCCACATGCTCCATCCGGCTCTGGCTGGTCCGGTTGTCAATGTCCGACAAAACCCTGTAGCGCATGACCTGATCCCGGACGATGCTGTAAAAATTCAGAAGATAACGGTTCTCCGTGGCAGCCACGAACATGTAGTGAAAATCATCGTCCCGTTCATACATCTCCTGGCTGGGAACGTCCGTCTCCCTGAAATAGGCAATGGCCTGGGCATAGTCGTCCGGCCGGATCCGGTTGCCATATTTGAGTACGGCGTAGGGTTCGATTCTCAGCCTTGACTCAAAGAGTTCGTTGACGTTCCGCAGAGATACCCGGTTCACCTTGATCCCCTTCTTGGCATGGATGGTCACCAGCTGTTCCTGTTCCAGACGCCCCAGCACCTCGCGCACAGGCGTACGGCTTGCCCCAACGGCTTCGCAGATCCGCTCCTCGCTCAAGATTTCTCCCGGCGGATACTCGCAGGAAATGATCTTCTGCTTCAGTTCCTGATAAACACGCTGCTTCAATGTCTGCGCCATGCTCGAATCTCTCCTTCAACCCGCCGAAACTCTCCGGACAAAAGCAGGTTTATCCCCCCGATATTGTCGTTTTCCCGGGAACCTTTGTCAAGATGCCCGCCGCACCCCGAAGCATATTGTTGGAAACATCCGGGAGAATATCCGGCAGCCGATGTGCCCCGGCATATCCCCCTCACCGGCAGGCCCGGAGGCTTTCCCCCTGAAGGATCCAACCCGTGCGCAGGTCCGTCCCACGGTTCCTTCCTGCCCGTTTACCCTCAGAAACACAAAAAGGCTCCACACCGGTGGAGCCAAATCGTCTTTATCAGGCTTTTCTGTCGAATTTTTCACCGCACTTCTTGCAGGTGATGGTCACCTGGCCGATACCCCGGGGCACCCGGAGCCGCGCCTTGCATTTCGGGCAAATATAGTAGTGATACTTTTTGCTGTTTTTGACCCGGTTGATCCATTCCGAGACCGCGCGGCGCACACCCATGGTCTTCGTCAGGTAAACCTCATTTTCATGGGCGCGCTTGTAGCGGTCCTTGCTGAGCATGCGGATAAACACCACCACGAGGATCGCATCCGCCACAATCATGAAGGGAATCCTCCAGCTGGTAAAGGAACCGATCACCGTCACGATCAGCGCCACAACCACCAGGGTCATGTTCAGCTGATCGGAGCCGTACCTTCCTGACATGAAATGTGCGATCTTTTCCCTGATCTTGCTAAAAAATCCCAATTATATCGCCTCCTACCTTCTTCTGCTTCAAACGATACCGCAGGCAACCAAACACGTCAAGCACTGTCATCGACGGGTCAGTCCAGTCCCGGAAGAACCCGGATCAGCTGATCCCCATAGTCCTTCAGTTCCTGCTGCGCCCGATCCCACTGGGTGCTGTCCCGCAGTTCCTCAGGATCGTGGGCATCAATTCCCACGATCACCTCAAGCCCCATTTCCCGGGCCATCTCAAAAAACTCCCTTGTGGGATAGCTGATGCGCCTGGTAACGGGATAAATGAACCGGTCATGGAGGTTGTATTCCACCGGGATTCCAAGCTCACGACAGCACTGGCACAGGTCCCGTGAGGCGGCGCGGACATTTTCATCATAGGCCGGGTAGCTGCGCATGAACAGGTCCGGATGTGCCAGATAACGGAACAGGCCGGTTTCAAGTCCCCGGCAGGTCAGCTCCGTATAGCGCCGCA
>OMRS01000351.1 GCA_900313545.1 uncultured Eubacteriales bacterium
ATGCATATCCCGGAAGAATTGCCACAAACGCAGGACCCTGAGGCGGGGGAGATATGCTATAATGACAAACAGTACATTCTGGAGGTGGAACAATGCAGACCAATCGACCGGACATGAAAAAAGTGGGAATGAGAATCGGCATGATGATGGGCGCTGTACTCAGCTTCTTTCAGGCGCTTGCGGGACTGCTGTCAGCAGGACATTTTACCCTGCCGGCATTCCTCAGCAGCTTCGTGGTCAGCATGCTGGTCAGTTGGGGGATCAGCTGTCTGGTTCCCGTCCATCGGCTGAGCCGGGGTGCATCCGGAAAATGCGGTTTTGCGCCCGGTACGCTGAAGGCCCGGCTGGTGGAAACGCTGGTCTCCGATCTGATCTTTACGCCGGTCATGTGCTTTTTCAACATCTTCCTGGCCTGGCGCAATGCTTCTGCACACGGAGCGCCGGCCAGGCTTCTGCCCATGTACCTGCGTGCACTGCCCCTGAGCCTTGCGTTGGGGTATGTACTGGTCTTCATTTTTACTCCGATTTGCGTGCGGCTGGCGGTAAAATCCTCTCAACAGAACGGAAACAGATAGAAATAGAATTGAAAACACTGCCACAAACTCAAAAAAGCTGTACAAACCGGAGGAAACTGTGTAAAATACACGCGCTGTCTCCGAAAGGAACAATTTGATGAAAGAAGGTTATTTGTTTACATGAAGGGCAACGTATTAGTCGGACAGTCCGGCGGACCTACCGCAGTGATCAACTCCAGCCTTGCCGGAGTGTTTAAGACCGCCATGGAACGCGGCTACAACAAGGTGTACGGCATGCGTTACGGCATCCAGGGATTCATGGATGAGCAGTACATCGACCTGTCGGACCATATCAAGAACGAACTGGATCTGGAGCTTCTGAAGAGAACGCCTTCCGCCTTCCTGGGAACCTGCCGCTACAAGCTGCCGGAGATCCATGAGGACAAGGCCGTCTATGAGCGCATCTTCGAGCTGCTGGACAAGCTGGATATCGAAGTCTTCATCTACATCGGCGGCAATGACTCCATGGACACCATCCGCAAACTGTTTGATTATTCCCTGCTGACCGGCGCGAAGCAGAGGTTTGTGGGCTGCCCCAAGACGATCGACAACGATCTGGCCATCACGGACCACACGCCCGGATTTGGCAGCGCTGCCAAGTACATCGCCACCTCCACCAAGGAGATCATCTGTGATGCGCTGGGCTTCTCCTACAAGAAGAAGAACGTGACCATCATCGAGATCATGGGACGCAACGCCGGCTGGCTGACCGGTTCCGCCGCCCTTTCCCGCGGCGAGGACTGCGAAGGCCCCGACCTGATCTATCTGCCTGAGGTGCCCTTCGATCTGGCCGTCTTCACCGAGAATGTGAAGCAGATGCTGGAGAAGAAGGACGTCGTGGTTGCCGTGGTGTCCGAGGGCATCCGCGGCGCGGATGGAAAGTACATCTGCGAGAACACCGCCGGCTCCACGACCAAGGACGCCTTCGGCCATATCCAGATGACCGGCACCGCCGCCTATCTGGCAGACGTGATCCACAATGAGCTGGGCTGCAAGACCCGTGCCGTGGAGCTCTCCACCCTGCAGCGCGCCGCGGCCCATCTGGCCAGCAAGATCGACGTGGATGAGGCCTTCAACGTGGGCGGCGCTACCGTCAAGGCCGCTGACGAAGGTTCCTCCGGCGTGATGGTCGTCATCGATCGCGTGTCCGATGACCCGTATCAGAGCGCCACGGGCGTGTATGACGTGCACAGGATTGCCAATGGTGAGAAGGTTGTTCCGCGCAAGTGGATCAACAAGACCGGCAACTATGTGACCGAGGACTTCCTCGATTATGTCCGTCCGCTGATCCAGGGTCACTATGGCCCCATGATGGTGGATGGCCTGCCCAGGCATCTGAACATGAACCTGAAGAATTACAACTGGCTCACTCCCCACAAGTAAGCAGATGCAGTGATCTCAGCACAGGCTGACTAAACGGCACCGGCACAGGCCGCCAGAAGCGGCAGGTGCCGGTGCCGCTGTCAATGGATTTGTAATCCCGGCAGAGCCCTGTGATGAGAAGGGCAGGGTGACGCCCCTGTCAGGGGCATCGGCATCAGGGTCCCTCCGGAGATGAAACAGGACCTTGGGATGAACCGCAGTCAGTTTCCATGAAGTCAGCAGGGAAGAAGTGCCCATGAACATCACGGGATTCCGTTCCTGATGGTCATGCGGCACGCCGAAACGGAGAGAAAGATGTTTGAGGGCCATGGCTTCGGGAGAAACCCTACAAAAACGGATAATGAAGCCGGACAGAACACGTACCTGCCATGAAGGACGGCAATGGCAGATGAGTCAATGCTGCAGGATCCGGGAATGTTCCGCAGAACCGGATGCCCATCGGCATCAATGCGGAGGATTTTGATAAGGCGCAGCGGTTCTTCATCCTGCACGGCTTTCAAACATCTGAGGAGACAGGATCACGGGGACCGGCCCGTCTGTGGTGTCGTATCTGATCTCTCCGTCCGGATATACAGTCACGCTGTGACAGCATTTTCATAAAACACAGGAGGATACCATGAAAATTACTTCCTTTAATCCCCTGATCGTCACCCGAAACGGCGACGAGGTCATCGCTCTTTTTGAGGAGCTCGGCTTTGAACGCCGCCACAATCTTCGGGCGAACACCGGCAGGACGGACTTCAACAGTGTCCGGATGAGAGATGCCGGCGGTTTTCATGTGGATGTTGCAAACGTCCCGACCACCACGCAGGACAGGATGCTTATCCGCATGAATGTCGATGATTTTGACGAGGCCTACAGCTTCCTGACCGAGAGGGGATTTACGAATCCCCGGGGAAACCAGACGGTCGATACCAAGAGCAACAAGTCCTGCATGATGGTGTCCCCGTCCGGATTCGCCTTTGATCTGTGCCAGCACATCAAGGATCACGACTGAGGGACCGGAGACGTGCGAATCCCCTTTGGCTGAAGGCCAAAGGTCCTGATGAAACGGCCAGGATGCCGGACCCGAAGGATGGCGGGCTTTCCTGATGGCTCCCCGGGAGACTTTGGCGTCAATGCGGGCAGACACATCGGGGACCGCCGGCGGAGAAACCGGGCAGGGACGACAGAAAGCACCTCATCTGAAAAGGGAGGTGCTTTCTTGCATGGCGCTGTCTTGTCTGCAGTCAGGAATCCCCTGATGCATGGAAGGACGGAGCCTCCCGGACCGGTTTTCGTGTGGCCCCGAATGTGCCCGGGACAAGCAAAGGGCATTCTTGACAGAGGGTAGCCGGAAAAATATAATTGCACAGGCCGGACGAAGAAGCAGAATTACCAGTGAATACAGGAACTCAGCGAACCGGGGAGGGTGCAAGCCCGGTTTCCGTATTGCTGCGGCCAACTGCGGAGTCCGGAACGCTGGCCTGCGTTACGGGCATAGAGTGGATGCCTCGGCATCAACCGGAGTGGTACCGCGAATCGCGCCTGTTCGTCCCCGGAGAGCAGGTGCGTTATTTTTGGCTGAAAATGGAGGATAAGTATGAAACCACAGACTTCAGGCGAGCTGCGCACCATGTGGCTGAACTTTTTCAAGAGCAAGGGACACGCCGTGATCCCCAGCGCCAGCGTCATTCCCGAGAATGACCCCACGGTGCTGTTTACCACGGCCGGCATGCATCCCCTGGTCCCATACCTGCTGGGAAGCAAGCACCCTGCCGGAACGCGCCTGACGGATGTTCAGAAGTGCATCCGTACGGGTGATATTGACGAAGTGGGCGACAGCTCCCATCTGACGTTCTTTGAGATGCTGGGCAACTGGTCCCTGGGCGACTATTTCAAGAAGGAAATGATCGCCTGGAGCTGGGAGTTCCTGACCAGCCCCGAGTATCTGGGCCTGGACAAGGACAAACTGGCCTTCACCGTCTTTGAAGGCGAGGGCGACATCCCCAGGGATGAGGAGGCGGCCGGATACTGGATGGAAAACGGCGTCAAGCCGGAGAACATCTATTACCTCTCCCGCAAGCACAACTGGTGGGGACCTGCGGGCCAGACCGGCCCCTGCGGCCCGGACACCGAGATGTTCATCATCAAGGACCAGCCGCCCTGCGGTCCGGACTGTTCCCCCGCCTGCAGCTGCGGACGGTTCCTGGAGATCTGGAATGACGTCTTCATGCAGTACAACAAGACCGCCGAGGGCGAGTATGTGCCCATGGCCCACAAGAACGTGGACACGGGCATGGGCCTGGAGCGCACCATCTGCACGCTCAACGGGGTGGCGACCGTCTATGAGACGGATGCCTTTACCGGCATTATCGCCAAAATTTCCGAGCTGTGCGGCAAGAAGTACGACGAGAGCGAGCAGGTGACCCGCGCCTTCCGCATCATCGCGGACCATCTGCGCACGGCCACCTTCATCATGGGCGATCCCAGAGGCGTCAGCCCCAGCAATGTGGACCAGGGCTACGTGCTGCGCCGGCTGATCCGCCGCGCGGTGCGCTACGGGCTTGAACTGGGAATGCCGGAAAACTTCACCCGCGAGATCGGCGCCCTGATCATCCGCCAGTATGAGGAGGTCTATCCGGAGCTCAGGGAGAATGAGGCCTTTGTGCTTGAGCAGTTCTCCCTGGAGGAGTCCCGCTTTGCCAGGACGCTGCGTCAGGGCGAGAAGGAATTCCAGAAACTGGTTTCCAGGATGGGAGACAGCAGGGTCATCGACGGCATGGCGGCCTTTGACCTGTACACCACCTTCGGCTTCCCCATCGAGATGACGCGGGAACTGGCGGCGGAGGTGGGCCTCACCGTGGACGAGGAAGGCTTCAAGAAGCATTTTGAGGAGCATCAGAAGACCAGTCAGGCCGGCGCCGAGCAGCGCTTCAAGGGCGGACTGGCCGATCACAGCGTGCAGACCACCCGCCTGCACACCGCCACGCATCTTCTTCACGCCGCGCTGCGCAAGGTCCTCGGTCCTGAGGTGGCCCAGAAGGGCAGCAATATCACGGCGGAACGGCTGCGCTTTGACTTCAAGTTCGGCCGCAAGATGACCAAGGAAGAGATCGCCGAGGTGGAGCGCCTGGTCAACGAGTGGATCGCTGCGGATGCCCCCATTGAGATGAAGGAGACCACGGTGGCGGAGGCCAAGGCTGAGGGCGCCATCGGCCTGTTTGAGAGCAAGTATGGTGAGAAGGTCCGGATGTACACCATGGGACCCTTCTCCAAGGAGATCTGCGGAGGCCCCCATGCCACCCATACCGGTGAACTGGTGAGCTTCAAGATCAAGAAGGAGGAATCCTCCTCCGCCGGTGTACGCAGAATCAAGGCAGTTATCGGCGCCAGCCCGGAAAACTAAAAAAAACTGAATGAACCCCCGGAAAAAATTTTGTTAAATTTTTTCCGGGGGTTTTTAATTATAAATATTTTGCACGCATGGGGGAATGGTTCGGCAAATCCGGAAAAAAACGGAGAAGCCGAAAGAAGATGTGAAGCAAATGTGAATTGATGCCTCAGGATATCGGAAACAAATTGGACATTATGCACTAACCGAAGATTTGACTTCTGCCTTTCATGCATTATGATAAGGAGGGGAAACGTAAAAATAGACAAAATTCGGCAAAAAACTTGTTGATTCCGGGGAGGGGTTGAAGGTGTTGGGTCAGAGGTGCTGCAAGGTTCTGGTTATCCTGCTGGTGCTGCTGGCAGCCCGCGCGCGGGCACAGGGCGGGGACAGCTTCACCTGGACGGGGAACCGGGGACAGCAGGAGGGAATCAGCGCGGAGTTTGCCCAGGTGGTTGAAAACGCCCCGGCGGCCGGACAGCCCTCCGAAGACGCCTCGGAGGACTGTGTCAAGGTCCGGCTGACGGGCAGAATGACCCTTGAAGAAAGGGATGCCCGGCCAGGGGAGACCTTTGTCGTCAGGATGGAGGCATCGGACTCCTCCAGGTATGCGGCGGACAGCGGCATCCTGGTTCTCCCGCAGGACCCCCGGGCACGGGTGACTAAACTGCGCAGGGGACAGCCGGAGACCTTTGCCTTCGATGAGGTGAAGATCTTCGGGGAGGGCACCTATGTGCTGGAGATCTCTCAGGAAGCGCCGCAGGAGGCAGACCCGCAGATCCATGCGGATCCCGTCAGGTACCAGGCAAGCATCGCCGTGACCCGGGAGGAGGGAAAAGGGCTGTCCGCCCAGGTCCTGACGGAGACCGGAAGCGGCCCGGCAGACGGGATGGAGTTTGTCTGCCACGCTGTGACGGCACCGCTGATTCTTGAAAATACCGCCGTGGGCGCAGGACCGGAAGAAACGGACCTGTGCGGGTTTCATATCCGGCTGGAGGATCCCTCCATCACCGGGGTTTTTGCGGTGGAACGCGCCCTGGCGCCCGGAAAGCAGGAGACCCTCAGCGTGACAGGCGGGGAGGCCCGCGTGCGCCTGCAGGCCGGGGATACCCTGGAGATCCGGGGGATCCCTGTGGGAACCGCCTATGCTGTCACCGAGGATGCCGCCTCCGCAGGCCGGTTTACCCGCGTCCTGCCGGAAGGGGACACCGGGGTGATCACCAAAGCGGGCGCACGGGCAAGGTTTGTGAATCTGAGGACCGGAAGCCTGAGGGTGAAGAGGGAAGTGGTCAGCGGCTACCTCCCGGACCGGGCGCGGCGCAGCCGGATGACCGTGCTCCTGAAGGAGGACGGAGAACCTGCCCAGGTGTCGGGAACCTACGGAGAGATGACATTTACGAAGGGAAAGGCCGAGCTGGTGCTCGGCGACGGGGAGGCGAGGACGGCCGAAGGCCTTCCTCAGGGCCTTGCGGTGGAGCTTGAAGCGCAGGACGGGACGGCTGGACCTTTCGGCATCCTGTCCGGGGAAGCACTCGAGCTGACCTTCAGGACGTCCCGGGAAGGCGGAACCCTGCGCGTCATCAACGAGGTCGTCACCTCGGCGGAAGACGGGGAAGCCGGAACCTTTGCGTATATCCTGCGCCTGGCGTCTCCGGGAGACCTGGAGGGCATGGTAACCGTCCGGAAGTCCGGGGAGGACGCTCCCTCGATTCTTGAGTGGACGGACAATGCGGTTCGTTTTTCCCTGAAGCGGGATCAGCAGGCGGACCTGAGCGGCCTGCCCTCGGAACTGAACTATGAACTGGAGCAGGTGTCCCCGGACATCTATGAGGTGACCTGCGGAGGCATCCGGGCGAGGACCGTGCAGGTGGAAATCCCTGCACAGGGGCAGACGCCGCAGCAGGGAAATGAGGTGCGCTTTGTCAGCAAACGGCGGGAGGGAAGCCTGTCCGTGAGCCTGCAGGTGGACAGCCCTCTCAGCGGGGACAGGGACACCCTGTGGAGATGTTTTCTGAGCCTGTCAGACCCCTCTGTCTCCGGAAGCTATGGCGATGTGACCTTTGAGCGGGGGGAAAGCCTGCTTGAGCTGAAGCACGGGCAGACCCTGACGGCTGAAAACCTGCCGCAGGGGGTGGGTTATGCCCTGAAGATGGAGCAAAGCGGCGCATTTGTCACGGCATCCCGGGGAGCCATGACCGGAGAGATCGGGGAAGGAACGCAGTCGGTCCAGCTTGAGGCAGCCCGGAGGAGGGGCACGCTGGAGATCCTGCACCGGAACCTCGTGGCGAGTATTGCGAGCAATCCGCTGACCTGCCGCGTCGAACTGGTCCTGCCGGAAGGCTGCAGTCTGGAAGCGGGACCCTATGGAACGTTGTCCTTTGATGAACAGGGAAAGTCGCAGACCTTCCAGATGGTCGGCAATGCCGAGGTCTATATCGAGGATCTTCCTGCGGGAACCCTGTACCGGGTCACCGGAGCGCCGGCAACGGACACGCAGACGGTCGCAGGCGTCGGGGAAGCGGGGACTGTTCCCCCGGACGAGGTTTCCCTGGTCACGCTGTTTTCCGCAAACGCAAATGCGGGAAGCCTGCAGTTCCTCCTGGAGGTGGACAATCCGCTGGAGAGGGACCGGCAGGAGGAGAGCAGCTGCCTTCTGCACCTGAAATTTGAAGGCATGGAGAGCGGATGGGTGACGCTGGTGCGCTACCCTCAGAAGGGATATATAAAGAGCGAGACGGCGGTGGTGAACGGGGGAACGTGCACCTTTGCCGTCCGCCGGGGAGAACCGGTCCGCGTGGAGGGCCTGGAGGAAGGCACCGGGTATCAGGTCACGGGAGCGGACATGGAAGGATTTGACGTGTACTGCCTGCAAAATGCGGGCGTGCTTGGAGAACACGGGGACAGCGTGCTTCTGACGGCCAGAAGGCAGTTGAGGACGCTGGGGGCGTCGGTGTCGGTCAGAACGCTTCCCGGGAAGGAGGCGGGCGATCAGGCCAGGCCCTTTGAGCTTCTTCTGCTTCCGGAGGACGGGGAGCAGGAATCCTTCCCCGTGACGCTGACGCGCAGGCGCGGAGAGGTCGTCCTGTCCATCTCGGAGCTGGATGTGAAGGCACAGGGCAGCACCTTTGCGCTGCGGCACGGAGAAAGTGCGGAGATTTCCGGGATTCCCCGGGAACGGAACTGCCGCATCACGGCATCGGGGACGGAGGAGTTTACCGCAGAGATTGTGGAAGACGGGGAAGAGGGAAGCACCAGGATGACCTTTGTCCGGAAAACCGGTGCCCTGCGCCTGTCCCGCAGAATCATCAGCCCTCTGGAGGAGGACAGAAACGGCTCCGCGGAAATCAGGGTCGTCCTTGGGGACACGGAGATTACGGGAATACTGGGAGGAGTGCGCTTTGAAAAGGGGGAGGCCGTCTTTGACATGGAGGCGGGGACCCCGATCCTCCTTTCGGGACTTCCCAGGGGAAGCACCTACACCGTGAGCGAGACCGAAAGACAGGGCGTGAGCGTGGACATCAGCGGCGGGAACGGACAGGTGTCCCAGGATATCGGAGAGGTCCAGCTGACCGAGCTGCGGGAAAGCGGGAATCTGGAGATCCGCACACGGATGCTCAGCCGGACCCCCTCTGATCTGGGCCGGACCCTGATTTATGATATGCAGCTTGACCGGGAAATCTCGGGAGAATACTCGGGAATCGTCTTCCTGAGGGGCAGGGGGGCCTTCTCCCTGACGGCGGGTGAAAGCCTGAGCCTGAGCGGCATTCCCGCGGGAGTCGGTTATACGGTTTCACAGCGCATACTGGACGGGCTTGACGTGCTCCCGGAGGGAGGAAGCGTCTCCGGCATCATTAAGGCCGGAGAGAACAGCCGGGCGGAGTTTGTCACATCCCGCAGGGAGAGCACCCTTGGGGTGGGGCTGAAGGTCAGCAGTCCGTCCCAGGAGGATGCCGAGCGGGAATTTGCTTTCGAAATTGCGCTGTCAGGCCCGGATGGCAGGGGGGCGGAATGGGTGGAGGGAACCTATCCCCTCAGCACGGGAGACAGCGTGGAGTTTGTCCGGGGCCGGGCGCAGCTGCAGCTCAGGTCGGGCGTGACGGTGCTGATTTGGGGCCTGCCGGAGGGACTGTCCTACCGCGTGGAGGCGCAGCCCCCGGAGAATTTCCTCCTGAGGGGCAGCCGCCCGGAAGGCACGCTTTCCGCCGGCGTGTCCACCTCAAGCTGGACGGCGGAGAGGAAGACAGGGAGCCTGAGGATCACCCGGCAGGTGATCAGCGCAAGGACGGCGGACCGTCAGGAAAGAAAAACTCTCACGGTGAACCTGGAGGATACGGGCATTTCAGGAAGGCTGGGAGAGATGACCTTTGAACAGGGCGTGGCCACGGTTCGCCTGTGTGACGCAGAAACGGTCACCGCAAAAGGCCTGCCTGCGGGATGCGGCTACCAGGTGACGGCGCAGCCCGGGGAAGGGATCTCGCTTACCGGAGAGAGCGGAAGGATTGCCGAAGGGACGATGTGCGAGGCTGTCCTGACGGAGCACAGGACCGGTGAAATCTGGATCCACTGCAGGGTGAAAGTGGCCTGCGGGGAGGCTGAGGAGGAAAGGAAACAGCCCTTTGAGGTTCAGATCCTTGCCATGAAGGACGACCGGGGAGAACCCCTGAGCGGACAGTATGATCTGGTGACCCCGGACGGGGCCTCCAGAACCTTCAGGATCAGCAGCGGGGTCTCGGAGGTGATCCGCCTGCGGCACGGGGAGAGCGTGCGCCTGACGGGACTTCCCGCGGGCACCTCGTACCGGATGGTCAGCAGGAGTGTGGCCGGGTACAGGACAGATGCCGAGCCAAAGCAGGCGCTGCAGGGAGAAATCCCGGAAGGGACCCCTGTGGAGGTGGCCTATACCCATTTCTTTGAGGGAACCGGGGACCTGCAGGTGACCAACCGGGTCCGGAGCAACGAGATCAACCCCCAGATGGAATTCAGCTTTGAGATAAAGCTGACGGACCCGGAGGGCAGCCCCGTCAGCGGGACCTTCGGAGAAAAGGCTTTTGTCAACGGGACCTACCGGTTTTACCTCCGGTCGGGGGAGAGCATCACCTTCCGGGGACTTCCGGCCAGAGCCTGCTATGCCGTGCGGGAAACCGGCGCGATGGGTTATACCGTGATCCCCGGCCAGGGGTACACCGGGGCCATCCTTGCGGGGGCATCCGGCGATCTGATGGCGGTGTGCGATTTTGTCAATGAAAGACGCAGCCTGGGCGGCGTGCAGGTGCACAGCACTTTCAGGGGCGACAGCCTTGGCGAAGAGGAAGCGTTTGATTATGTCTGCAGCTTCTTCTCGGGCCTCGGGGAGGAGGAGAAGAATGCCGTCTTTGGCGGCGTGCAGCTTGAGGACGGACAGGCCAGCTTCCGTCTGGGAAACGGCGAAAGCTGGGAGATCACGGGGATCCCCGCGGGCGTTGCGTACCGGGTGTTCCAGGAGGGGGAGGATTCTCCGGAGACCGTGACCGCCTGGGTCAATGCGGAGGGAATTGTCCGCGGGAGCGAGGTTTCTCTCCAGGGCGGAAAGATTCACCCGGATAACCAGGTGGAGATCATCCAGACCCGAAACGCCCCGGGGTCCCTGACGCTGACCTCACAGGTCAGGGGAAATGCGGCGGACCCGGTGCGGAATTTCCTGGTCAGGATTTCGGTTCCGGGCCTTGCGGACGGAACCTATGGAGATGTGACGTTTGCGGGCGGGGTCGGAACCGTCGAACTGTCCCACGGGGAATCCGCGGGCATGACGGGCATCCCTGCGGGAAGCTGCTTTACGGTTTTTGAGGATCCGGAGGATTCCGAGGACTATGAGGTCAGCTTCAGGACCGAAGGAACGGAGGGAATCAGCAGCGGTCAGATCCTGGAGAATGAAGCGGTCTGCGTCACCGTGACCCATACGCGGGAGCGGTTTGGCGGCATCCTGGTGGGCAAGCAGACGGAGGGAAATGACGGGGACTACCGTAAATGGTTCGGTGTGCGGGTGGACCTCAGCCAGCCGCTGAGCGGCCCGTACGGGGATGTGATCTTTGAAAACGGACAGTCCGTGGATCTGGTCGTGCCGCCTGCACAGACCGGAGAGGATACGGACTTTGGTGAAGGATATGTCCCCGTCTGCCCGGATCAGGCGCTGCTGGTCAACGGACTGCCCGCAGGGATCAGGTACACGGTGACCGAGGCGGACTGCTTCGGGGAGTACGACAGCCAGAAAACGGAGGCCCCGTCCGGAACCGTGGAGGGCATTTTTGAGGAGCAGGCGGCGCAGCGGCTGTCCGGCCAGGCGCGGGACAGCGCTGTGCAGGCGCTTTCAAACACCGAAAACGTGGCGCTGCTGATCAATGCCAGAAACCGCACCTCCACGCTGGAGATCAGCCGCGTCCTTGAGGGATTTGAGGATGGGAACCGGGAGTATACGGCGGTTCTGAGCCTGAGCGGAGAGCGGGGAAAGCCGCTGGAGGGAACCTTTGGCGGGGTGAGCTTTACGCAGGGGCAGGCGCAGGTCCGCCTGGAGCCGGGAGACACGCTGCGCATTGGAAACCTGCCCATGGGAACGGAATTCTTCGTGGAGGAGACGACAAAGGACCTTTCCGGACTCAGCGAGGCGGAATATGCCCTGTACAGGGGAGAGAGAGGAGAGAATTCGGAACAGATCAAATGGGTCCAGGAGGCGCTTCAGGGCCGCGGGATCCAGGGAAACCTCCATGCGGAACGGCAGAGGGTGGAGATCATCAGCCGGGTGCTTCCGGGCGTTCTGTCCGTGCGCACAGAAGCGGACGATTCCGGAGACGGGGCGGAACGGGCCTTTGACTACGGCGTCCTCCTCCGGGACCGGGAGGGACAGCCGATGACGGTATCGGTGGAGACCCTGAAGAGAAAAGAGGGACAGGAGGCCCTTCCCGGGGAACGGATCTCCTTTTGCGAGGGCCAGGGATGGCTGCGCGGCGTGACTGCGGGGGAGGAGGTGCTGCTCTGTCTGCCCGCCGGCACGCGGTATCTGGTGAAGGAGGATGCCGAGGCCTCCGGGGATGCGGTCCGGGTTGAGCAGGCACAGGGCGTTATCCGGGCGGGAGAAATCTGCAGATGCGTGATCCGCAGTGCCAGGTCCGCCGCGGGTGATCTGGTGATCGTCAATACCGTGACGGGAAATGCGGCCAGCCAGGAGGATGAGTTTGTCTTCCGGCTTGAAATCCGCAGGGAGGACGGGTCTTTGCTTGACGGAATGTTCTCCGGCGTCCTGTTTGAGGACGGGGCAGGAACATTTGCCCTGAAGGGCGGAGAAATGATCCGCATTGATGCAATTCCCCACGGGAGCAGGTTTACCCTGACGCAGACACAGGACAGGGGCTACGTCCATGCCCCGCAGATCAGCGGCGTCCTTCTGGGGACCCAGTCGGGGGACCAGGCCCGTGTGGTGGAGGTGGTCAACACGCGCGACACCTGGGGCGGCATCCTCCTGAACGGCCAGGGTCTGGAGCCGGGGTGCGCCGTCCGCTACGAGGTGCGCCTTGGGGACAGCAGTCTGAACGGCCGGTTCGGACAGATGGATTTTGACGGGGGCAGGGCGCAGGTGACGCTTCGCCGTGAAGCCGCCACCGCGACTGCGACGGGGCTGCCCAACGGACTGCCCTATGAAATCCGTGAGGTTTCCCGGGAGGGAGACGCCAGCATGGCGGCGGACCGGGAGCTCTTCCGGGGAATGGTCCGGGGCACCGGCGAGGAGGACCGGGTGGACGGAACGAACCGTCATACCGTGAATTTTGTGAAGGTGACAGGGGAGCTTCTGGTGAGCCTGTATGAGGAGGGAAATGCGCTGCCGGAAGGGCGGGCGCATGAGGTCAGAATACGGCTGACCGGTCCGGACGGGCTGACCCCGGATCCCGGAACGCTGGCGTTTGCCTTTGCCGGAGGACATGGACAGATTCAGGAAACGGACGGGGAACTCCTCTGTTTCCTCAGGCATGGGGAGTCGGTCTGCATTTCCGGGCTCCCTGCGGGAACGCGCTTTGAGATCGCGGGAGAAACTGCCCTTGTCCAGACCTGGACCGACGGGGAGCCTTCAGGGGAAGGAACCGTCGAAAACGGCCGGATGGCGGCGGTCACGCTGCGGGTTGTCCCGGACCTCCGGGGAGGAATCCGGATTTCCAAGGAAACCGAAGGCGGCGACCCGGATGAGAAAAGCTGGTTTGCCTTCCGGATTGAACTGGGAGATAAAACCCTGAACGGAACCTATGGAGACGTGACATTTGTGAACGGAGTCAGCGCGGGACCTGCCGTGCTGCGCCCGGAGGTGGACCTGGATGAGGAGGGCAACAGCCTCTATGATGCGGTCACGGAAGGCCGGAAACAGGTCCCCGCGGGGTATGTGGTGGTCCGCAGGGGCCATCCCCTGAACGTCAGGGGGCTTGCGGAAGGCCTGTCCTATCAGGTGACGGAGGCGGATATGAGTGCCGTCTATTCCGGGGTCTCGGCATGGACGGAAAAGGGAGAGCAATTTGGAAAAACGGTCACCGGTACCATTGAAGGGACGGCGGAACCGGAAGGCATCGCCCCGGGAAACCGGATTCTCTATACCAACACCCGCAATGCGGCGGGAACCCTGGTGATGGGAATGCGGGTGGAAGGAAACGAACCCGGAAACGGCGGAAGCTTTGTCTATGAGATTGAAATCCGGGATGCCATGGGGCAGCCGCTGGAGGGAGAGCATGAAGGACTGCATTTTGTGGACGGAAAGGCCGGCTTCAGCCTGCATTCCGGCGGGGCAAAGACCCGGGCACGGGTGCTGACGGGGCTTCCGGCAGGGGCCTCCTTCCGCATCCGGCAGGTGTCCATCCCCGAGGGCTACATTTTTGATTCGTATGAAACCGGGAACGGGTCCGGACAGAGGGGTCGCTCCGGGGACATGGCCGGGGGCGTAACGGGAAGGATTTCCTCCGGTCAGGAGCAGGTCGTGTTCGTCAACCGGGCGCAGTTCGGCAGTCTGACCCTGGAAAAGACCTTCGGGGAAGGCTCCGTCTATGAGGAACGGCAGATGCCCGCAGGGCTCAGGGAGGCCACATGGATCACGGTGACCGGGCCCTCCTTCCCCGAGGGGCTCCGCATCCCGTATGCATACATGTCCGGCGGACGCTATGAACTGGAAGGCGTGATTCCGGGAACGTACACCGTTGCCGAGCAGGTGGAGCCTGCGGAGGTCTATGCGCCGTATGTGAGAAAAACGAAGTATCTGCTGCTCACCGGAACGGGAACCGTTCTGATGTCGGCAGAGGAGGGACTGGAACTGGTACTGGGTGCCCAGAGCACCTGCAGGGTCCGCATCGAGGACCGCTATCTGTACAGCGGAGACCTGGAGGTCTGCGCCAGGTGGAAAAACGGGATTGACCGTGAGGTCACGGACCTGTTTGTGAATCTCTACCGGGTCCTGGAGGAAGGAAATCCTGTCCGTTTAAATGCTGCCCCGCTCAGAATCAGCCGCACGGACGAGGGGTGGCAGCCCCTGACGGTGCCGGGCCTTCCGGGTATGGAGCTTCTTTCCGGAAAGCCTTACACCTACTTCCTCCGGGAATGCGGATATGTGGAAAACGGCGTCACGGTCATGGAGGAGCAGGAGATCATGGAACGCTTTACGCCGGTGATGACTTCCGGCGGGCAGGAATGTGAAAGCGTGGAGGTGGCCATCGGCGGGGTGACCCGCGCCGAGATGGTCAATGAATACACCACCGAGGTCTCCGGCGAACTCCTGTGGATGGGGGATACGGAGGAAAGCCGTCCGGGCAGCGTCTGCAGTGAGCTGCTGAAAAACGGCATCACCTTTGATACCTGCGAGGTCAGTCCCGGGGATGACGGGGAATGGAAGTGGACCTTCCGAAACGTGCCGGTCTTTGATGCGGCCCAGAACGCCCTGATTGACTATACCTTTGTGGAGAGGGAGGAGGAACTGGATAATTATGCAGTCACCTATCCCTCGGCATCTATGGACGGAGCCGCCTTTGCCCGGCCGGGTGAGGTGATCGTGAATACCTATGTAAAGCCGGAGGAGGTGCTCCCGGATCACTCGGGAGGAAGGCCGGACGGGGAAGGATACCTCTATGAATTCCGGTTCAGCGTGATGTGGTCCGATGTGAGCGGCAGCAATGAACCGGAGCTGGTGCTTTGTGACAGCACGGGCCGGGAGCTGCATGTCTGGAAATGCGTTCCCGGGCGGAACGAAACCTTCTCCAAATGGTTCAAGGATCCGGTCACGGGATACTTTGTCACCGAAAGGAACCATGAGGGGTACACGGTGATTTATGACAACAGCGAGGCCATGATCTACCGGGAGTCGGACAGGGAAATCCGGGACCGTGCCTTCAATGCGGGCACGGTGAGCAACAGCCCGATTCCCGCAACCGGTGAGGGAACAGGCGCCCTGAGATGGACGGGAGTCCTGGCCCTGGCCATCTCAGGCCTGATCCTCATGGGGAGGGCCGGGAGGAAACGCAGCTAGGAGAGGTCCGCTGACGGAGGGGGAATACGGATGAAGACGATCTGTTACGGGGATTCCATTACCTGGGGATGGGATCCCCGGATGGGAGCGGGGACAAAGATCCGCTCCTATGTGGAGGAACTGGCCTTTTCCATGGGAGGTGTCTGGATCAGCGAGGGCCTTCCGGGCAGAAAGGTGCCGGCGGATGACCGGGCACGGCGGTTTTTTGTGGACTGTCTTCGGAGAAATCCGGATGCCGACCGGTGCATAGTGCTGCTGGGAACCAATGACCTGCTGGAGAGCGGAGGGTCCGAAGAGAGCATTTGCAGGATTGCGCGGAACCTGGGCAGAATGATCCTTGAAGGAAAGACCCGGCTTCCCGCATGCGCCTTCTGGCTGGCAGTGCCGCCGGAAATCCGCGGAAAGGAAAGGGAAGGGAGACGCCTGAGGGAGGAAATCCGCGCCCTGGGGGAAAGGGAACACTGCGGATGGATCGACCTGATGGAGGAGCAGGTGTCCCTGTTTTTTGACGGCATCCATCCGGACGAGACCGGACAGCGGCAGATTGCGGGAATGATCCGCAGGGAAATCCTGAAGGCGCACAGGGACGCAGATCCGGAAAGGGGGGAGTGACATGACAGACACAGGATGGAGACGGATGATCGGGAGGACAGCCATGCTGCTTCTGATGATGCTCCATTTTGCAACGGGCGGAGAATGTGCAGCAACACAATACCCATATGCGCTGCAGTCAGGCGAGACGCTGATTTTCTTTTTGGATACGAATACTTATACGGACGGACAAGTAATAGAGCTGACAGTTGATGGAACTGGGACGTTCAAGGGCAGTGTCTACAGCGACGAAGGAGC
>OMRS01000137.1 GCA_900313545.1 uncultured Eubacteriales bacterium
AGAAGATGTATGTCGGGAGCGATCTCTCATTTGCGGTCACTGCGGAGGCCTTTCCGGACGGTGTCCCCGCTGCAGATGACGAGGATTTGAATGAGAGGCTGGGAGGCAGCCTTGTTGCAGCCGGAAAACCCGCTGTCGTTATTACTGTCGAAAACGAACATCTGAAAAAAAAGCTGTATGCTGTTGACGTTTCGCTGATCTGCAGAGGACATTCTGAAAAAAAGGATCTCAGGCAATTTGCGAGAAGACACAGTGCTGGTCTGGAGGAGTATAATGCCGCCCTCAAGACGGAATGTGTCCCTCTCAAGGATGAGGAGGGCAAAGACAGCAGAAGGAAGTATGTACGTACCGCGAAAGGAGATTCCGTGTACAGCAGGCTTCTTGAATTTGAACGGATCGCGGACGAACTGGACGCCGCAGGCTACGTTGTGGACAACGGCGAAAAGGTCATCCGGATCAGGGCGATCATTGATTTTCGCTGATACGGGGAGCGAAACAGAAGCACGGCGCTTCTACACGATGGAGGAAAAAGAATGAAAACACATGAGCTCAGAAATATGGGAAAGGCCATCGGGATTCTGTTTGTTGAAACCATGATCGTCCTGCTTGGCCTGTGGAGCCTGGCTTATACCACAGGCGCAGGAAGCGAGAACTTCTACATTGGAGTGATCTTTGTCCTGCTCCAGGCTCTGGGAATTATCCTCAGCTACACCCTGTGGTATTTGTCCGCAAACAGACAGGCGGCAGACCTGATCAATATGGAGGAGATGCGCCGCGCGGCATTCCGGCGGATCCCTAAATACCTGCTTTTATCGCTCCTGATCACAGGGGTAATCGCTGCCGTTGGCGTTGCGGCGGTTCTGTTCCGGTTCATTTTTGTAGAAATCGAACAGGTCTACAGTCTCAGCGCAGTCTTGATGGAACTTGTTGTCGGAAATTTCACACTTCTTCTCATGATGTGTTTCTGGGGGCTTCCGGACCGCGTCCTGGGCAGATATTGAGCAGCTTCTGAAAGGAGGGACTTAAGAGAATGAATGACAAACATCACATTTTCCTTTGTGGAGGAACCGGCGAAGAGTGCGGCGAAGGGATTCTGCTGGTGCGGGAATCCCTGGCGCTCTATCAGAAGGGCGAAAGTTCCCAGCTGTATATCGTATATGAGACGATGGATCAGGGGGGCGGGGCGCTCGGACGGATCCGTATACTGACCCAGAATCCTTTTCCGATCGATTCCAGAGATCCCCATACGGAATTCGGCTATGTCGAGGTGGCGGATAAGGTCAGGCTCAAACTCTCAGATATGAAAAAGACAGGGGACGTCCAGCTCCGGGATATCCTCCCTCCCGAATTTCAGGACCGGCTGCTCTTTAATGACTGGACTCTTGATATCGTGCTCTCAAAGGGATTCTTCGGGGACATGAAAGCGGGGGCTTTGATCACAGATCTGGCTCTGGAGGCTGCTGAAGGCAGCGAGGCGGACCGGAAGATGGGCTTCGAAGCCGTGACCGATGAAGTGCTCAATTCAAACAGGCGCTATGAAGTCCGTGCTGCCCTGATCGGATCCGCACACGGCAGTGAAGGGCGGATAAACCTCTGCAGTTACCCCAAAATCCTGCGGGAGAAGTGTAAGAGGGCGGTGCAGGAGAGGCTTGGCCTCCAGCCTGCGGACGCGAAGAAGTATGTTGCCGATGTCCTGAAAATCGCGGTCATCATGGTCGGCGCGGCGTTCCGTTTTCCCAAGCTCGACGGGCTCAACCAGGATGTGGCCGGACTGGTGGCAGGAACCCTGCAGAATTATCCGGAGGACACGATTGAAGCCCTGGATGCCTTTTACCTTCTCGAGCACGACAACATGCCCGTGCAGGCATCCGCAGCTTCTTATGGAAACGACCAGCACAAACATGCGCACGCCCTGGAACTTGTCGCATTTGAAGCCGTGGAGGATTTCTTCCGTAGATCCCGGGAGGATCTCGAAGGACTGAGGAGGAACCATGACAGAAAACTCTTGACCCTGCTTCTTCCTCACTACGCGCTGCCGGGAAACGCAAAGACGAACTGGGAAAACCTAAACATTCCCCATGAGCACCGTCTCGCGCTCGCCGCAAGGCTCCGCTTCGACGCGATGCTCTTTCTCTGGCTCCGTCCCCAGCTGCTGCCCTCCGATCCGGAAAAAGTATATGAATCGAATTTCCTGTGCAGAATGTACGGAGTGAACAAGGCATCCGCACTTCGAAAGAAGGTTTCCAGCCGTGATCTGGAGACCGCTGTCATCGGTCCTTTCACAAGCCTTCTTGATAGGGAGAGACTCTATCTACGCTGGATCCTCGATATTTCCCTTACTGGCAGAGACTGGGAGCGCAGACAGAACCCGGATGATACCCTGCTCGCCAATCTGTTTCCGGTCAGGGAGATCGGCCTGCTGCTGCGGAAGAACCCCTGCGCCGATATCAATGAATATGGAGGGATGACAGGCTATAACCTGGATCGTATGACTGCCTGCGGAGAGGGAAACCCTTATAGTTCCAGACGCACGCCTGACTGGATCAGAAGCCGTATAACTTACCGCGAAAACGGCATGCCGGTCCCGTTTATGAAAATTATGGAACAGCTGTATGATCTCTGCGCGGACACAACAAGCTGAAAAGGAGGCTATTATGGCAATCAAAAGACACACTGTTATACAGGCCTTGCAGAAGGGACCGGCGATGCCTTTTTACATCGTCCCGAACCTGGAAATCCCTGAGGCGGGAGAAGAACTGATCCAGAGGGCTGCTGCAGCCCGGAATGCCCCGCAGGATTCCAGGAGTGTTCCCAGCCCCTTTGGCGAGAGCATTGCCTTCGCCCGAAATATCCTGAATCCACGGAAGGAGGTCAGCAAAACCGCTGCCAAAAGTCTCCTTCTGATGTATCTCCGCCTGGCGGAAACAGCTTATACGGGAGAAAACGTCACCTTCCATGTGCGCACATTTGACCAGAGAAATCCTCTCGACGCTCCCTGTATCAGGGACAGGAAGAATGCAGACGGATGGAAGGGAGCCCCTGACAAACTCCTGGACATGCAGATCAATGGTGTCGTTTACGGACTCTTTATGCCGGACTTTGCATGCTTTCTTCCCTCCGCAGGCTTCTATGAGGACTTTGAGAAGGAACTGGAAGAGAATGCCGGAATCGTGAAGATACATGAAATTGAACTGGACACCTTCCTCGCGAAAAAACCCTGGATCAGGCACCGCTGCCGCGCCCTGCTCGACACAATGCTCAA
>OMRS01000215.1 GCA_900313545.1 uncultured Eubacteriales bacterium
GCAGGATATCCAAAGACAGAATGCTCCAGCATAGCGCGAACCTTCGCTCCCGTGATTTCCTTCTTCTGGACGGTGTTTCCGAAGGGGAAGATGGCCATGACATCGCCGCGGGTGACATCGCCCTCGGGAAGGTCTGTCCTCATGCCGCCGCCGTTGATGATGCCGATGTCAGCACCCGTGCGCCAACGGAAGGCATCCGCACAGAGATTGCCCAGTTCGGCCTCCTGCTGACGGACGATCTCCCTGTCCCCGGAAAGCCCGCGTTCCGTATGGGCAACGACTTCGTTGAAAAGTTTCTCGTTCCGCTTCTCAATGGCATCCATGGTTTTCTTGATATTGGCATCGGGGGTCGGAGCAAGCTGCGCCACGCCCTCTGCATTCAGGAGTTCCGCGCTCTTCTTCGTGATCTTTCCGTCCTCCAGCGTGATGGTGACGTGACCAAGCTTGTACTCATGCCATCCGGTCTGGACAATCATTGTGTCACCCACCATGAGGCCTTCGGGCAGGGTGGTATGGCTGTGACCGTCCACGATGAGGTCAATGCCGGGTGCTTCCTTCGCGATGCGCTCACTGGTGTATTCCGAGCTGGCATCCAGCCCCATATGCATCAGAGCGACAATCACATCGCATTTCGGACGCAGTTCCCGAACCATCTCCCTTGCCGTATCCACCGGATTCAGGAACTGGATGGTCGCCACATTGGCAGGGCTGGTCTTATAGGCAGCTTCCGGCGTCGTCAGTCCGAACACGCCCACCCGAAGCCCATCGGAGAATTTGTAGATCTTGTAGTCCTTGAACACGCGCTTTCCTGTGCCCTTTCGCACAACATTCGCACTGAGAACCGTGGGCTTCATCTTCTTCGCAAGTTTTTCAAGCTGGTCGGAGCCATAATTGAAATCATGGTTGCCCGGCGTGAAGGCATCCATGCAGGACTCGTTCAGGAGTTCCACTGCATTCATGCCCCGGCTGACGTTGATGCTGGGCATGCCATGCAACGTGTCGCCAGCATCGAGCCAGAGAGTATCCGGGTTCTTCGCCTTCCCTGCCCTCACAGCCGCCGACATTTCGGCAAGGCCGACGGCATTTCCGTTGTCATCGCCCTTCACCATGCGTGCATGCATGTCATTCGTATGGAATACAACGAACTCATGGAGCCCCTTTGCTGCCGCCTCGGCCAGCACAGGGGAAAGCATGAGCACTGCCACAAAGAATGCCAGTGCTGCACCTTGAAAAAGTTTTTTCATCCCTCAAAACCTCCCTATTCAATTTGTATGGGCTGCCATATCCTCACAACTGCCCATTTATATTATAAAGGGGCATTGTCTTTCACGCAAGATGAAGATTCAAATTATTTTCACTTCTTCCCCAATGCCGTCTTCCTCGGCACAAGAATCTCCTCCTCATAGCAGGAGAAGGCCGCTTCCGTCAGATGCGTATCGGGCTTTGCTGTAAAGGCGCTGACCACGGGAACGATGACCATTCCGGCAAGCATGGCAGCCACACCGCTGTTGATGGGGGACTGCAAAATCGTCGGAAACTCCGGACGGAAGAAGATGTTCGCCGTCATGAGAGCGCAGGCAAACAGGAAGCAGGCCCAGCAGGAGGCTGTCGTGATCTTCTTCGAATAAAGCGCATACATGAAGGGCGCAAGAAAAGAACCGGCCATGGCGCCCCAGGAAATCCCCATGAGCTGGGCGATGAAGTTCACCGAGCTCTTGTACTGCACCATGGCGAGAATTGCAGAGATGGCAATGAAGACCACGATGAGGAGCCGCATGACCAGGACCTGCCGCGCCTCGCTCATGTCCTTGATGAAATTGTCCTTGAGCAAATCCAGCGTCAGCGTGGAACTCGACACGATGACAAGGGAGGACAGTGTCGACATGGAAGCGGAAAGCACGAGGATCACGATGAGCGCGATCATTCCCTCGGAAAGTCCGGAGAGCATCGTCGGAATGATGGAATCAAAGCCATCCTTTGCCACGTTCACCTGATCGGAAAAGAGCCGCCCAAAACCGCCGAGGAAATAGCAGCCGCCCGC
>OMRS01000307.1 GCA_900313545.1 uncultured Eubacteriales bacterium
AAAGGGTGACCTGTACCCCGGAGATGGCCTGCCCGTCCGGATCCCGGGTGGTGATCTCCAGCCGGCCGTCTGTGGACGGAAAGAGGATGACCCCCTCGTCCGAAGGCAGGTCAAAGGGCTGCGAGAAGGGACGGATCCCCAGCTTTTCGGCGGTTTCGGTGAGAAGCGCCAGCGTGTAGGTTCCGCTGACGTGATCCACCGTCAGCATCCCGTCATGAAGCTGTCCGGAGGTGACGGGGTTGCCATCCTGATTGAGCAGGAAGGCCTCGCCGTTTTCGGCAAGCGGTTCCTCTCCGGTATAGGGCGGCTCGTCCTGCCAGACCTGGCGGGCAACCTGGAAGGTCTGGCTGAGGGCAACCTGGATGCGGGCGTGGACCTCTTCAAGAGCGCCTTCAGGCAGGTGCACGGTGAGGCTGCTGCCGCTGACTTCTCCTGAAGAGGAGGTGAGGCTGAGCAGCTCCACCTCCGGATTCATCCGGAACTGCAGCACATACTCCCCCGCTTCCAGCAGCGGCGTCACGCAGATGCCGTCCGCATCGAGGGTGCATTCCAGACGGGCGCCGTCCGCGCTGCGCACGAGCAGCACCTTGCCCTGGTCCGCGTCGGTGGAATTGCTGGTGGTGATCATGATCCTGGAGCGGGTACTGCGGGCCAGAACCGTCATCTGCTGCGAGGATTCATGAGCGAAGGTCAGGAAGCCGGAGGGCGCATCCAGGACCACGGGAAGGCTGCCTTCGTAGAGAAGGCGGTAGGCATGCTCCCCTTCCAGGGCCCTGAGGACCGCCTGCCCCTGGCTGTCCGTGGTGTAGGTCTCCCGGTCATCCAGCACGATGGAGAGCCCCTCCAGGGGGCGCTGCGCGGGATTGCCGTCCTCGTCCAGTTCGACCACGGAGGCAAGCAGGGTCAGACTCTCATAGGTCGGATGCAGGAAGACCACCTCCGAGAGGGTCCCCGGCTCAAGGGTGACCTCCGTTTCCACGGGGGTCATCCGGCCATTGAGGGAATAGCTGCCAAGGGGCTGCTCCCCCTCGGGCAGGGAAATTTCCCGGATCCGGACAGTGACGGTGCCGGAGACGGTGTGGAGGGCCTGCCCCCGTTCGTCCGTGGTCAGCGACGCCGGACCCGTGTCACC
Organism: uncultured Eubacteriales bacterium; assembly: GCA_900313545.1. Next base: position 1,133 of record OMRS01000307.1, read on the forward strand.
GGAGAGCTCCACCACCGCGCCGGGAATCGGCGTCCCGTAGGTGTCGCGCACGGAAAGCGCCACGACTCCGGCTTTGCGGTTGATGACGGTCATCTCAGGGCCGGTCACGGGGATCAGGGATTCCTCGGGGAGAAATCCCTGAGGCGCGGATTCCTGCTTCAGATAAAACTCCACCTGCTCCGGAAGGGAGAAGGCGGTGGCCTCCCGGGTGGAGCGGATTTTCATGGGGGCTGAAGGATACAGGGGGTCGGCCCACGGGACAATCTGTCCGTCGGCGGAGATCACATATACGCCAAAGATGGCTCCCTCAAGCGGGACGTCCTGGAGCATTTCCCCGGACTGGGGGTCATATCCGCTTCCCAGCACGCGCAAATTCACATTGCCGGCAGGTCTGGAGGGACCGGCAGCGGGAACATAGATATACTGTCCCATCTGCTTTTCCTCAGCCATGGCCGGCAGGACGGCGCACAGGAGCAGGAGCAGGGAAGCCATGAGGCGTTTGAGCTTTGACATAGGCAACTCCTTATACTTGTGTCAGGACCTGAAACAAAGAGGGAGCAAAGGCTCCCTCTCTTCATATGCTGTTCTGCCTGGCGGTCAGCGCGTGGGAGCTCCACACCTTTCGCAGGGCTGGAGCTTGTTGTAGGGGCTTTTGTTCAGCTCCGAATAGGTAAAGGTCCCCTTGAGCGGGAGGAAGCGGGATGCCACGGAGGGGCATCTGGGATCCAGATGATACTTTTTCCCGCCGTCCTTGTTGTAATACAGTTTGGTCTTGGGGCCGGGCCCCGGGGTGGCCGTCGGGTCGGGTTCGGGGGTGGGCGTGATCTCCGGATCGGGGGTCGCCGGCGCCTCCGTCACCAGGATGCCGCTGGAAAGGGACTCCGGATCCACATACCACTTTTCATTCTCAAAGAGCGTGATGGCATCGTACTGGTAGGTACGGGTTTCTCCGCTGTAGGATACCTGCGCCTGGATACGGATGGTCCGGGCGGTGGTGGAATCCGTGCCGGAAGGCGGAGAAAGCTGTTCCCAGCTTTCCAGCGGGCGCTGGGCGAATTTCCAGAACAGCTGCTGCTGCGGCGGGTCCGTCTGGGTGCTTTGCCAGGAGGGCGGCGTGTACTCCACCATGTCTGCGATAATCCCCTTGTGCCACTTTTCCATGAAGTTTTCAAGGGCAATCTCCGACTCGGATTTCTCCCGGGAAACATCCGGGGAGGTGATCTCGGTCACGGGACCGGCGGCATACCCGTCCCCCGTATCCCCCGTATCCCAGGAGTTCTCCTCCAGGCCGTAGCTGTCCTCCGGATCATAAGCGCTGTAAAAATCCGCGGGGACATCTGTTCCCATCGTGCCGACCATGGATGAGAAGGCCGGCGTTGAGGTGACAATCGGGGTCTCCGTGGCAAAGGCCATGGTCTGCAGGCCGTTGGAGGCGGTGGTCCTTGTGGGCAGCGAGGTGATGATCATGATGATGTCCAGCACCAGATAAATACCGGAAATCACCAGTCTCCCGGGAAACAGGAAGGCTGACAGGAGCCACATGGCGGCAATGGCGACAACGGAGGCGACAACGAAGACAATGCGCAAAACGGGCACAAAAATGGAGATGATGGCCAGAATGGGCAGCACGATAAAAAACACGATCAGAAGAATCTGGTTCAGCTCGCCCTTGGGCATTCGCTGACGGGGTTTTTTATACAGGGCTTTTGTGCTCCCGGCCGGTGAAGATGAATGATTGGATCGGAATAAAGTGGCCATTTCAAACCTCGGCTGGTAGGAATTCAAATCACGGATTGCATAGTGAAACGCGTTGCATTATAGCATAGGATTGAAGGGAACGAAAGAGGAAGTAAAAAAACATGCACACAGCAGACCCGTCCGGACTCCCTGAAGCCGATGAAGGGGCGGCCGGCAGTTCCCGAAGTGTTGGAGAAAAAGGCGGACTGCAGGCGTGGACGCCCAGACCGGCAACCGGTCTGATAAAAACAGACCGGAGTTCTGCAGCGGGATGCGCCAGAAAAGGCCGCACTGTCCCTGCATCCGGTGAATGGGGTGCCCACTCTCCCCTCTTTTTTCTCCCCGGTCCTGAGATTTGGGGATATAGCCCGGGAACCGCTTCTTCCCGCAGTCACGCGGTCCATGCCCGGAATCTGACAGATTGATCCTGGGCCCGTAAAAGATGGGACTGTTCCAGGAACCGCATATTCCTTCAGAAACGCTCGTTGTGCCTCCGGAGATGGAGACTCCTCCCGCATCCGATCCCCGGGATGTCATCCATGCGATAAACGGGAGCAAAAAAGCGGCGGATGCCGGAAGGCATCCGCCGCGAAGAAAAGCTTGATTTGGAAAATGGAGAAATCAGAGCTGTCCCATCTTCTCCAGGATGGCCGCATGTGCTGCTGCCAGTCTGGCGATCGGAACGCGGAACGGCGAGCAGCTGACGTAGTTCAGGCCCACCTTGTGGCAGAACATGACGGAAGACGGATCTCCACCGTGCTCGCCGCAGATGCCCAGCTTGAGCTCCGGACGGGTCTTTCTGCCCAGTTCGGCAGCCATCTTGACCAGTTTGCCCACGCCGTCCTGATCCAGCTTGGCGAAGGGATCGCTCTCGTAGATCTTCTTGTCGTAGTAGGCCTCCAGGAACTTGCCGGCGTCATCACGGGAGAAGCCGAAGGTCATCTGGGTCAGGTCGTTGGTGCCGAAGGAGAAGAATTCGGCCTCGGTGGCAATCTCGTCGGCGGTGACAGCCGCGCGCGGGATCTCGATCATGGTGCCGACCTTCACATCCAGCTGAACACCCTTTTCAGCCATGACCTTGTTGGCGGTATCCAGGACCACCTTCTTGACGAAGGCCAGTTCCTTCACATAGCCCACCAGCGGGATCATGATTTCGGGATGGATGTCATAGCCGTCTTCCTGGGTGACCTCGATGGCCGCCTCGATGACCGCACGGGTCTGCATCTCGGCAATCTCGGGATAGCGGACCGCCAGACGGCAGCCGCGGAAGCCCATCATGGGATTGAACTCATGGAGTTCGTCGATCTTGGCCACGATCTTGTCGGAGGTGGTTCCCAGCTGCTTTGCCAGATCCTCGATTTCAGCAGTCATGGACTTGGCGGGCAGGAACTCATGCAGCGGAGGATCCAGATAACGGACCGTCATGGGACGGCCTTCCAGTGCCTTGTACATGCCCTTGAAGTCCGCCTTCTGGAACGGCAGGAGCTTGTCGAGGGCAACCCTGCGCTGCTCTTCGGTTTCAGCCAGGATCATCTCGCGCATGGCGGCGATGCGGCTCGCCTCGAAGAACATGTGCTCGGTGCGGCACAGGCCGATGCCTTCAGCGCCGAACTTGACGGCAGTGGCCGCGTCATGCGGGGTGTCGGCATTGGTGCGCACGCGCAGCTTGCGGGCAGCGTCCGCCCACTTCATCAGGGTGGCAAAGTCGCCGCTCACGGTGGCGTCGACAGTGGGGATGGCCTCGGCATACACCTTGCCGGTGGAGCCGTCCAGAGACATCCAGTCTCCCTCGTGGAGGACCAGATCGCCGATGGTGGCCGTCTTGGCTTCTTCGTCCACACGCAGGACATTGCAGCCGGCGACGCAGCAGGTGCCCATGCCGCGGGCCACGACGGCCGCATGGCTGGTCATGCCGCCACGGGCGGTCAGGATGCCCTGGGCATGGTTCATGCCTTCGATATCCTCAGGGGAGGTCTCCTGACGGACAAGAACGACCTTCTTGCCGCTCTTGGCAGCCGCAGTGGCTTCCTCGGCGGTGAAGTAAATCATGCCGCAGGCGGCTCCGGGAGAAGCGGCAAGACCGGTGGCCACTTCCTTGGCCTTCTTGAGTGCGGCGGTGTCAAACTGCGGGTGAAGCAGCGCATCGAGCTGCTTGGGCTCAACCTTGAGGACCGCCTCGTCGGTGGTGATCATGCCCTCGTTCACCAGATCCACGGCGATCTTGATGGCGGCGGCGGCGGTGCGCTTGCCGTTGCGGGTCTGGAGCATGTAAAGCTTGCCGCGCTCGATGGTGTACTCCATGTCCTGCATGTCGCGGTAGTGGTTCTCAAGGGTATTGGCGATCTTCACGAACTGGCCGTACACTTCGGGCATGACCTGCTCCAGGGTGGCGATCTTCTGCGGGGTCCGGATGCCGGCCACCACGTCCTCGCCCTGGGCATTGATCAGATACTCGCCAAAGAGTTTCTTTTCACCGGTGGCGGGATCACGGGTGAAAGCCACGCCGGTGCCGCTGGTGTCACCCATGTTGCCGAAGACCATGCTCTGCACGTTGACCGCGGTCCCCCAGTCATCGGGAATGCCCTCGATGCGCCGGTAGGCGACGGCCTTCTTGCCGTTCCAACTTTTCAGCACCGC
>OMRS01000216.1 GCA_900313545.1 uncultured Eubacteriales bacterium
CAAGCTGGAGCAGAACTACCGCTCCAGCGCCAACATTCTGGAGGCGGCCAACAAGGTGATCGCCCAGAACACGAACCGCAGGGAAAAATCACTGTGGACCGAACAGGAGCCGGGGGAAAAGATCCGGTTCTACAGGGCAGCCAACGCCTGGGAGGAATGCCGCTTTGTCTGCGAATACATCCGCAGCATGCGCAAAACAGGCATCGCCGCCCATGACATTGCGGTCCTGTACCGCACCAACTTCCTGTCCCGCTCCCTGGAGACTGAACTGATCTCCGCCGGGATTCCATACCGGATGTACGGCGGGCAGCGCTTCTATGAGCGCAAGGAAATCAAGGACATCCTGGCCTACCTGCATGTCCTGCTCAATCCGCTGGATGACATTTCCCTGCAGCGCATCATCAATGTTCCCAAGCGCAGCATCGGAGAGGCCAGTATCGCCGCGCTTGTTGACCATGCCCGTGAAAAGGAAATCTCCCTCCTTGCCGCCTGCCAGGATGCGGAGGAGGTGCTCTCCAAACGCGCCGCCACGGCGGTCGGGCGTTTTACGGACCTGATGGGCACTCTGGCTTCGGCCATCGCGCAGCAGGACCCCGTGGATGCCCTGGAAACCGTTATTTCGGGAGCGCTCATCCGGGAGCAGTACCTGAATTCACAGCAGGACCGGGAAGAGAATGAATCCCGGCTGCGCAACATCGACGAGCTGAAAAACGCCCTTCAGGAATACATGAGCGGCAACCCGGAGGGGACCCTGCAGGAGTTCCTTGAGCAGGCCAGCCTCATGTCCTCCTTTGACAATGTGGGGGACACGGAGGGTGCAGTGACCCTGATGACCCTGCACGGGGCCAAGGGACTTGAGTTTGACAATGTGTTCATTATCGGCCTTGAGGACGGGACCTTCCCGGGAGAGCGCTCCGTGGAGGATCCCGAGCGGCTGGAGGAGGAGCGCCGGCTCATGTATGTGGGCATTACCCGCGCCAGAAAACGCCTGATTCTTTCCTATGCGGTTTCCCGGCAGGTATACGGTATGACCCGGTCGTTCAAGCCGTCCATGTTCCTCTCTGCCATCCCCAGAGCGTTGCTGGATGACGGCCTTCATCCGGCTCCCCAGGCGCGCACCTCATCCGGAGCCTTCGCCACACCCGCGCAAAGGCCCCGGACGGTACTGGGCGGTCGCCCCGCAGGCTCCCTCGGTGCGGGAAGAAAGGAACGGCTCGGGAATCTGACCATTCCCGGCGTCCAGCGCGGCTTCGGCGCCCCGGTTGTCGTTTCCTCACAGGCGGCACAGGCCCCTGTCTCCTGGAAGAAGGGTGACCGGCTTCGGCACAAGATTTTCGGCACTGGTACCGTGCTGGAGGTGGAAGGGACCGGCGCAGATACCCGCCTCAGCGTGGCCTTTGACAGGGGCGGCGTCCGCCTCCTGATTGCGGCCAAGGCCCCCCTGCTTCCCCTTACGGAGTAAACGTTCTCCACACATTTTCTTTTGACGGTTCACGTGCTATAATCCCTCAGGTGGATGAGGAGGAGGATCGAAGTGAAAAGTATGACCGGTTACGGCCGCAGCCTTCTAGAGGAGGACGGCCGGAGCATCACGGTGGAGGTCCGCTCGGTGAACCACCGTTTCCTGGATCTTGCCCTGCGCCTTCCCCGGGACATGGGATTCCTCGAGGAGCCCGCAAGGAGGATAACGGGAGAGTGCCTCTCCCGCGGACATGTTGACCTGCAGGTCAGCTATGACAACCACCGGATGGACGCCAGAAAGGTGACAGCGGACCTTTCTCTGGCTGCCGCCTACCAGAAGGCCCTGAATGAGCTGCGCGCTTCCCTTCACCGGGAGGATGTCACCACCCTCTATGACATGGCCGTGCTGCCGGGCGTCATGACCGTGACCCAGACAGACGAGGACCAGGCGGCTGTGACGGCGCTCTTTGAGCGCGCGCTGGAAGATGCCCTTTCCCGTCTGGTCACCATGCGAAGCGAGGAAGGATGCCGGCTGAAGGAGGACCTCCTCTCC
>OMRS01000192.1 GCA_900313545.1 uncultured Eubacteriales bacterium
AGCTGCCGGGACAGCTGTTTGACTGAAATGCGGGGAGGAAAATGACTGACATACATACCGGGCGGCTGCTGCTCAGGCCGTTCAGGGAATCCGATTATGATGATCTGCTTGAGTTTTTGTCCCAGCTTGAGGACGATGAGTTTGAGGGCTATCCGGGGATCACGTATGAAAACGGCAGAGAGCACCTTGAATACCGTCTCGGATCGGAGGAGTTTTACGCCATTGAACTGACGGAATCAGGAAAGGTGATCGGCAATATCTATTGCGGAAACAGGGACTTTGAAGCAAGAGAGGACAGCTATATCGTCAATCAACGCGAGCAGCAGAAAGGGTATGCCGCCGAAGCTCTCACTGCCGTGATCGCGCAGGCATTCCGGGAAGGCGCGCACAGGATTTACGCCGAATGTGATCCGCGGAATGTTCCATCCTGGAAGCTGCTTGAAAAGGCGGGCATGAGGCGCGAGGCGTATTTCAGACAGAACATCTGGTTCCGAAGGGACGATAACGGCCTGCCTGTCTGGAAGGACACCATGGTATACGCACTCCTGAAGGACGATGCAGTCCGGTAAAGAAACATGAAATCAAGCCTGACAGTATTCTTTGAAGACCCTTTCTGGGTAGGCGTTTTTGAGCGTACCGGTGAAGGAAAACTGTCGGTATGCAAAGTGACCTTCGGCGCGGAACCCAGGGATTTTGAGGTGTGGGAGTTTGTCCTGCAGCACTATGACGAGCTGGTCTTCAGCCCCGCCGTGGAAACGGAAACAAGGCAGGTGGCGGACAGCCCAAAGCGGCGGCTCAGGAACGCCAGAAAGCAAACAGAACAGAGCGGAATCGGCACCAGGTCACAGCAGGCGCTCCAACTGCAGCGGGAGCAAATGAAGACGGAACGCCGTCAGCTCAGCCGGGAACAAAAGGATGCGGAAGCCCGGCGGCGTTTTGAAATGAAGCAGGAAAAGAAAAAGGAAAAGAAGCGCGGACATTGATCAAAAGAGGAACAACAAAGAAAACCATCGCTCTTTCCGCCTGCATGCTGATGATGTATCATCTGTTTACAGGGCGTGGAGGAACAGGTGCTTTCGAGGTTTCCACGATACACGGTGAGACAGGGCTCCGAATGGAATACGGCATTCCGGATATGGAAGCAACCGCCGAGCAGATGCTGACGGAAGGCGATCAGGTACACTTCAGCATTTCAGATTCGGAAGGAAACGCGGATGTGATCGTCGCTCTGAAGGGCGAAAAAACCGGTATACAAGGGGATTGAGCAGGAAAACGCGGCTTTCATTCTGACGGTTTCAAAAACAGGCTCCTGTCGGGTTTCCGCCACGGGCCGCCGGGCAAAGGGGGAGATCTCCTTTACCCGGACCGCGGAAAAAGAAGAATGAAGGAAATATGGCGAACATCATTACAGGATTCAGGATCACGGCCAGTCTTGCGCTCCTGTTCTGTCCGGTTTTCACCACCCCGTTTGTTGTGCTTTACCTTCTGGCAGGAATTTCCGACATGGCAGACGGCATGGTGGCAAGGAGGACAAACACCGCCTCCAGGTTCGGCGAGAGGATGGATACGGCTGCGGATTTCGTGTTTGTGGTCGTTTGCCTGATCAGGCTCCTTTCTGTCATGGACATTCCGGCCTGGCAGCGCGTCTGGATCGGAGTGATCGCCCTGATCAAGGCCATCAACGTTGTCTCCGGGTTTGTGACGGGAAAAGGATTCGCGGCAGAACACACAACCATGAACAAGGTTACGGGAGCCCTGATGTTTGTTCTGCCGCTGACGGTCCCGCTTGTGGAGCTGAGGTATACAGCGGTTCTCGTCTGCGCAGCCGCGACGTTTGCCGCGGTCTAGGAGGGGCATCTGATCAGGCGGCGGACGAGTGAAGAAGCCCGAAGGAATTGAGGTTTGCCTGGCTGGACAGGCAGAGGAGGGAAAACGAAATGAACGTGACCTATGAAAAGAAGAACGCCATGACATTCATCGGTTTCCATACCGGGATTCGCCCGGAGGAGGGCTATCAGAAATGCCCGGAATTCTGGGACAGGGAATACGCTGCGAAATATGCGCGGCTGTGGCAGACAATGAAGCCTGAGAATGACGTGGAGAAGGCAATCCTCGAAAACGGTATCGGCATGTATGCGATCTGCGCGGAATCGGAATGCGGTTTTACGTACTGGATCGCGGGACTGTACCAGGGCGGTGAGGTTCCGGAGGGACTGGAGCTCTACAGCTTCCCGGAAAGCAACTGGGCGGTATTCACGACCAGAGGCCCTATGCCGTCATCCCTCCAGACGCTGAACACGGCGGTTTGGCGGGAGTGGTTCCCGAATGAAGGGCAGAAGTATCGCGCCAACGGTGCCGCGACGCTGGAGGTCTATTCCGAGGGAGATCCTCAGTCACCGGACTATGAATGCGGCATTTGGGTACCGATCCAATGAGCACCGCTTTGCACAGGCCCCTGCGGGAAGTGTTCGCAGCCTATGAGGACTGCCTTGCCGTGTTCCCGGAGAGTATGATAAAGAACTGAAGAAGGTGACCGGCTGTAAAAAACTGAACGGGCTGCCCTGCACGCCGGACGGTGAGCTGCTGAAAAATTGCCGAAGTATGGCGTTTCTGATGACGCTGAATCAACAGACCGCCGAACATATCCGGACCCTTATCCTGCGCGAGGCGGCACAAAGATGAATTTCTGTTTGCGGGGTACGGATTTGCCGCTTCATGCAAAACAAACAGGAGTACGACTGCTCATGGCAGCCGTACTCCTGTTTTCAGTATCCATCCTGCGATTTTACGGGTGCATACGGACGGGTCGTCACAGATGCCGGACCGGAGGAACCGCTTTGGCGGCAGTCCCGGGTACGGATCGGACCGGGGATGTCCCGTGTGCAGGGACTGTGCAGAGATCCCCCTGCAGACGAGGGGGTCTCTCACGCCCGGAAGTGACGCTTATCTGCCCACTGCACGTATGGACGTGACTTCGGGAATGCTGTACTGCGCCATTTCCCGATCGATCACGGAGACGTAGTAGCTTTCCGCTTCTTCAAGCGTCATGGGCTCGGGAGAGGGAAGAGCAAGGATCTGGAAGCCGATGAACAGGCAGATTCCGGCCAGAATGCATGCAAGGATTCTGAAGGGAAAGAAAGTATATGCCTGAGGGTAATATGCGGCGGATGCCATGCTCCGGGTGTTCTTGTGTCCAACAGCAGATGTCATTGTTTACCTCCAAATATGGTTCAGTAACTGCCGGCGTTTTCACCGATGGAACCCAGAAAGCGGGTGTCCATGTGCACCGAAGGCCGAATATCCTTGTTGGTTTCGGCGAGGTCCTTGAGCCGGACGGAGAGCAGTCCCATGTGAATACTCATTTCGCGCGCACAGGAAAGAAGGTCATACCCTTCATGAAGCAGGTCCAGAAGTTCACCGTCTTCAATGAGCAAAGCGGCGGCGAACTGGTTGGCCTCCACTTCACAGGAATTGGTGACGGCAAACAATTCGGTCTCGATGAGGCCGCCCATCTGATTTGCCAGGTCCTTGTGAAGCATCGCGTGTCCCAGTTCATGGGCGCAGATCATGCGCTGGGTTTCCAGAGACAGGTTCTCATTGATAAAGATAAAGGGAAAATTGTTGATGACGCGAAAGACGCCCTTCTGGTACTTGAAATCGCTCATCAGGACATAGATATCCATGTACTCGCACAGGCGGAAGGGATCATGGGTCCCGTACTGCCGGACGAGATCTTTGGCGAGCATTGCCGCTTCTGTAGTGTTCCGCATGGCTTAACCCCCGTTTCCCCCTGCGTATCAGCGGCCGGTCTGGCGGCCCTTCTGTTTGGCAATCCAGTAGGCTTTCTGAAAAGCCTGCATCATGGCGTCCATATCCTCCTCGGCAAGACGGCCGCCTGCATAGAGGCCGGTGACTTCATTGATGAGCCGCTGGGCCTCCTCGCTTCCGGTCCGGCCGTAAATATCGCTGGCCCGCAGGACGAACTCCACGTTTTCATCCATGAGAGTTTCCTCAGGGATGTTCAGGGCTTCAGCCAGTTTACGGTAGGTCTTGCGCTGTTTGGGCAGACGCTCCCCGCTTTCGTAATTCTGGATGGTTCTTTCTGCAATCTCTGTTTTTTCTGCCAGCTCCTTCTGGGAATACCCCGCCTGGATACGGGCACGCCGGACCTTTTCGCTGAATTTCATCATAACCATCCTCCCTGCTGACGAACTTTCGTGTATTCCGCAACTTGCTGGCATAGCATACGCCAAATTCGTTGGTTTGTCAAGCCTGAGGACGAAAGATTCATGAAAGATGCGTGAAAGTTGCGCCGTTTTCCCGCAACATCCGCCTTCGCTCCGGTACGGAAGGAGACGATTCCCTTCTCCTCTGGGTATGGCAACCCATAAGGATATACGCTATAATGCATAAAAACTGCTGTTTCCAGCAGCAGGAAGACAAGGAAGGTGACGGCATGCGTTTTTTCCATCTTGCTGACCTGCACCTGGGCAAGTCCATTTACGGGAAGAACCTTGTGGATACAGGAGACCAGCCGCGTTTTGTAGATGACCTGCTGACCCTGTGCGATGAGGTTCAGCCGGATGCACTGCTCATCAGCGGAGATGTCTATGACCGCAGCAATCCCGGAAATGACGCGGTTGCCCTGTTTGACCGCCTGATCGCCGGGCTGAATGACCGGAGGATCCAGGTGCTTGTCATCAGCGGAAACCATGATTCCGGGCAGCGGCTTTCCTTTGCGTCCGGGATCCTCAGCCGGGAAGGGGTTCATATCTGCGGCACGCTGTCCTCACAGCTGCCCTGCGTTCGCCTTCAGGATGAATACGGTCCTGTGGATTTTACCCTGATGCCATATCTTTTCCCGGCCCTGGTGGCGGACGTGCTCGGAAAAGAGGAGATCCGGGATTACGAGACGG
>OMRS01000220.1 GCA_900313545.1 uncultured Eubacteriales bacterium
GCCGGATTTCTCTGCGCTCAGGACGGAATACGTCGCGCCCGAGACGGAGCTGGAGAAGAAGCTCTGCGCCGCCTTTGCCAAGGCGCTGAAGGTGCCGGAGGATCAGCTGGGCGTCATGGATGACTTCTTCCAGCTGGGCGGCGACTCCCTGAAGGCCATGATCGCCCTGGCGGAGGCGGATACGGACGGGCTTACCGCGGCGGACATCTTCCAGAAGCGCAGTCCGCGGGCCATTGCGGCGGTGGTGGAAGAGCGGACCAGCCTGGGCAGCATCGACGAACGGGATGCGGCAGCCCGGAAGGTTCCCCATTCCCTGACGCCCCTGCAGGTTCAGATGATCGATACGCAGCTGTTCCGTCCGGCTTCCACCATGTGGAGCAACACGCACTTCCTGGTCTCCTTCGATCCGGAGGAGGTGGACGCGGAGCGTCTGTGCAGTGCGGTCAACCGGGCGGTGCAGAACCATCCCGTGCTGTCCACGGCCTTCCTCTTCAATGAAAAGCATGACCTGGTGCAGCAGTACGTACCCGGGCTGATGCCGGAGATCAAGGTTCAGGATATCGGGGCGGAGGCCGAGGCAATGCTCCCGGATGTGCTGGTCATGCCCTTTGACCGGATCATCAATTCCTGCCTGTGCCGGGCGAGGGTGTTCCGTTCTCCCGAGCACACGCTGCTGTTCATGGACATCCATCATCTGCTGCTGGACGGCGCATCCCTGGGCGTCCTGCTGTCTGATATCGTCAACGCGTATTTTGACCGGGAGATGAGCAAGGATTATTACTTCGCGATTCTGAGCGAGGAGGAGAAACGGATCGCCGGAGGCAGCCGGGATGAGGATCACGAGTGGTTCAGCAAACGCTACGGGGATGAGGTCTGGTGCAACATGCCTCCCGCTGAAGAACGCCCGGACAACATCAATCAGGCCAGCCGGGAGAAGAGGCTGTCATTTGATGCGGAAATGGTCCGCAAAGCGGAGGAATACTGGGGAGTCTCCCATTCCGTGATGGCGATTGCCGCGGCGCTGGTGACGCTGTCCCGGTTTACGGGCAAGCAGCATGTGATGGTCAACTGGATCTTCAACAACCGCCTTGCTCCTGAATCGGAAGGCGCTGTCGGCATGCTGATCAAGAATCTGCCGGCGGCGGCGCGGATGGAGGAATACAAGACGATTCGGGAACTTCTGTATTCGGTGAAGGAACAGGTGGCGGCAGGCATCGCCCACTGCACCTATGATTTCATGACGGAGCAGTACCAGGCCTATCTGGATGACTGTATGGAAGTCAATCTGCAGCTTGGAATCAACGGCAGTCCGCTGAAGGTGCTTCATCCGACGCGCCTTCCGCTCTACGACGCCTTCACGGCGGCGGGCGCCCGGCTCGAGCTGGAGCTGCTTGAAAATGAATACGGTGACGGTGGATTTGATTCCGAGATGGAATACGCGGAAGGCGTGTTCATGAAGGAAAAGATGGAAGAATTCCATGATCTGTATGTAAAGACACTGGAAGAACTCATCAGCAGAAACTTCAAGCTGTAACTCCTGGCTGCCGGGCGCCTTCGGCCCTGCATCGCCTGATCTGGAAGAGGCGATGCAGGAGCATGCAGGCGTCTGCCTGGCCGGTTTGAGGCCGGGATCCTCTGCGGAGCGTCTGCGCCCTGCGGGACGGAGAATTTCCGCGGCGTTGTCAGGAGGCCCGAAGCGTTTCACGAAGACAAACCCCTAAACAGGAGAAAGGCTCTGTCTGTCGACAGAGCCTTTCTGCCATATACTACAAATTACTATGATGAGATTTGTGGATTTTCACGCTGTAACCGGAAACAAAACAGATTTTTTAAAAATATATTGCGTATTTAGTGCAAATATGCTATATACTACTAAAGCGCTTTAGGAGACAGCAGATATGTTTTGCAAACCGGTTACAATGCGGATGCTGGCGGATGAACTTGGACTCTCCCTGTCCGCGGTTTCAAAAGCACTGAACGATTATCCGGACATTGGACAGGAGACCAAGGCCCTGGTGCTCAGCAAGGCGGCGGAGATGGGGTATACCCCCAATCTTCTTGCCCGGAACCTTGCCAAGAAAACCTCCAGTTTCGTCGGGGTCGTCATCAGGGACGTCAACTCGATCTACGGGGAAATGTTCAAATCCCTGAACGAGGTCGCCAGGCGCTATGATCTGCACCTGATCCTGTACGATACCGACAACGATCCCGCGGTGGAGAAGTGGTGCATCCAGAACCTGATCGATTCGATGGCGATGGGCATTGTGGTGACGCCGGTTTCGGAGGACGTATCCGGAATCCTGGAGAGCACGCGCGACCGCGTTCCGGTGGTGTTCCTGGGAGGCAGGGTCACCAATCCCGCGCTGAACTATGTCTGCTCGGACAGCCGTGCCGGTACGGAGCAGGCGCTCAGGCACCTGATGGGCCTGGGCCACCGGCATATCGCGATGGTTTGCGATCACAAGCAGTCAAGCTCCCGCAGCGGCAAGCTGGCGGTTTACCGCAGCCTGATGGCGGAGATGGGTGA
>OMRS01000084.1 GCA_900313545.1 uncultured Eubacteriales bacterium
GAGGGCTACTTTGGCGGCAGCCACTATGAAATCTACGTGGGAGAGGAACCGTATCCCTCCAGAGCGGCCTATCAGGTGATCGGCATCCGGGGAGATACCCTGACCCTCAAGAGCTATGCCACGGACAGGAATATCCGCCTGCGGTACCTGGATGACGGCACGAAGGCGCAGGAGGCGCCCGAAGAACCCGGGGTGAGTTTCCCGGAAGAAATGCAGCAGCAGACCCCTGAGGAACAGGAGGAGAAGGCAGAGAGTGGGGAATAAGGAGAGACGCGGTTTCCGGGCGGATGTGCTCATCCTGGCCGGCGTGCTTCTGCTGGCGGCGCTTCTGTATCTGGCCGGAGCCCTGCCGGGCGGCGGAGAAACCTGGGTGGTGGTGCGCATTGGCGGGGAGGAACGCCTGAGATGTCCCCTCTCCGTGGACGGCACCTATCCTGTTTCCCAGGAGGACGGCAGCATCAACGTGATCACGGTGTCCGGAGGATCGGTCTGGATGTCCGAGGCCAACTGCCGGGACGGTCTGTGCATGCACCAGGGGAAGATCCGCAACCGTGCCCGCTCCCTCGTCTGCCTGCCCCACAGCCTTGTGGTCAGCCTGGAGGGGAAGGGAGCCTCCCCGGAGGAGGATGAGGTGGACGTAATCCTGTACTGAGGAGGAATGTCATGTTCTGGATTGAGGGCGCCCGAAGGGCGCCGGACACCCGCCGGGTGGATGTGGTGGATGGCATCCGGGTGCTGGCCATCGGGATTGTGGCATGGTTCCACATCTGGCAGCAGTCCTGGCTGTTCCCGACCTTTACGGTGTTCGGGCAATGGATCAACCTGGATCCGCTGGTGCGCTCCGGGTACATGTGGGTGGACCTGATGATCCTGGTGAGCGGTTTCTGCCTTTATCTGCCCTGGGCAAGGCTGGAGGAGGATTCCCCGCTGCCGGATCCGATGGGGTTTTACCGCAGGCGGCTGGCGCGGATTCTGCCCTCCTACCTGTTTACCCTGGCGGTCATGCTGTGCGTGGCGCTTGCGCGGGGCAGCTACGCCACCCCGGAGGACGGCGCCCTTGACGTGCTGACCCACCTGACCTTTACGGAAATCTATTTTTACAAGACCTACTATGCCACCAACCTGAACGCCTCGCTGTGGACACTGGCGGTGCTGATGCAGTTCTACCTGCTCTTTCCGCTGCTTGCCCGCGGGATGAGGCGCTGGCCCCTGGTGATCTTTGCCCTGATGATGGCCACGGGCCTGGGGGTGAGGGCGGTCCTCGAGGCGACATTTGAGGATCCCAGCCTCTATTTCAACCACCTGGGGGCGTATATGGACACCTTTGCCCTGGGCATGGGAGCGGCGTGGCTGCATGTGAGGCTGTGCCGTCTGCCCCATGGGATCCTGCAGCGTCTGCTGTGCTCCCTGCTGGCGGTGCTGGCTTTCTGGCAGCTGCTGCTCGTGGCCGCAAGGCAGTCCGCTTCTCCGGACGTCACGGCTATCCGCATCGGGCAGATGCACAACCGTCTTTCCATGGGCGTCTTTGGGGCGCTGCTGCTGCTGGGAAGTGCGCACGGGGGATGGTTCCTGCGTCACCTTCTGGCCAATCCCCTGACCCGCTTTCTCTCCGGCATCTCCATGCAGTTCTATATCTGGCATCAGGTGCTGGCGGTGTGGATCCGGGAACTGAGGATCATCCCGAGCGAATATGAGAACCCCAACTATTCCGGCGACCTGCGCTGGCAGATCGCGTATACCGCCGCCTGCGTGACGGCAGGCATTGCGGTGGCGTGCCTGGTGACCTTCCTGATCGAGCGTCCGGCCGCCCGGGCGCTGCTGCGAACGGGAAGCAGGGAAAAGGCTTCCGCGAAGCCGGAAACGGCAGAGCCGGCATGCCGCCCGTTACAGGATGAACACAGCCGTGAACAATCAGGGGGAGACGCGCAATGAACAGCGAAAACAGGCATTCCTTTGAAAAGGTCGGCGTGGTGGGCCTTGGGGCCATCGGGATGCTCTACGGCAGCGCCATGATGGACGCCGGCGTGGATGTGCGGGTACTGGTGGACCGGGAACGCCTGGACCGCTATACGCGGCATCCCGCCCGGGTCAACGGACGGGAGGTCCGTTTCCGCTACTGTACACCGGAGCAGGGAGAACCCCTCGACCTGATTCTCTATGCCACCAAAGCCTCGGGACTGGACGCCGCCATGGAGGTCAGCGCCCCGTTTGTGGGGGAGGAGACCCTGCTGCTGTCCCTTCTCAACGGAATCACCAGCGAGGAGGTGCTGGAGGGGCGCTTTGGAAAGGAACGGGTGATCTACAGCGTGGCCCAGGGCATGGACGCGGTCCGGGAAGGCCGGGAGCTGCGCTGCACGCATTCCGGCCAGGTGATCCTCGGGGAGCGGGAGCCGGGAGCGGTGTCCCCGCGATGCCGGGAGCTGGCCGCCTGGCTGACGGCTCACGGCGTCAGTGCCCAGGCGGTGCCGGACATGCGCCGCAGACAGTGGGGGAAGCTGATGCTCAATGTGGGCGTCAACCAGACCGTCATGGTCTTTGAGGGCACCTATGGCACGGTTCAGGTCCCGGGCAGGCCCCGGGAGGTGTTCATAGAGGCCATGCGGGAGGTGCAGCGCCTTTCGGCGCTGGAGGGGTACCCCCTCTCAGAGGAGGACCTGAAGGGCTATATCGCCATCAATGACTCCCTGGATCCGGAAGGCGCACCCAGCATGCGCCAGGACGGCAAGGCGCACAGGCCCTCCGAGGTGGAACTCTTTGCCGGGACGGTGATCCGCCTGGCAAAGCGTCATGGCCTGCCTGTTCCGGTGAACCAGTGGCTCTATGACAGGGTCCGGGAGATGGAAGCGGCGTACTGAGCATAAAAAAACTGCCTGAGGGATCAGGCAGAGGGAAAGACGGTCAGCCCAGGGGAGCGCTGCCGCCGCCCTGGACGCTGAGGGACTCCAGCAGCTCCGGGTGGGCTTTGCTTCCTTCAGGGATCAGGGTTTCGAAGATCAGGGTGGAGTCCTCCACGGTGACCAGGACCAGGGTGAGATGATATCCCTTCTTTTCCTCCCGGACATCAGCCTCCAGCCCGGAAGCGGGATAGGCGCCCACCTTCGTCAGGGACAGATCTTTCCTGTCGGAAATATCCGTCCATTCGCTCTCCAGCAGCTCATTGGCATCCATGGTGAAGTGCATCCAGCGCAGCAGGCTGAGGGTGCCGCCCCCGGGAAGGGTGTACAGCCGGGAAAAGCTTCCGTCCTCAAAAAGCAGGTCTGTCTCCAGAACGGCATCTGCGGGAAGATCCACCAGAAGTTCCACTTCTGAGGGCTCGCACAGACCGGCGGAAAGGGGAAGGAGCGCTGCAGCGGTGAGCAGGAGAAAGAAAAGCTTTCTGATCATGGAAATTCCTCCTTTTTACAGGGTCAAGTATATCGGAAACGGGACAGGGAGACAATCCGGGGGGTGAACGGTTTGAAACGGATTTTGCTGATAGCCACCGGCGGCACCATCGCCAGCCGGCCGACGCAGGACGGTCTGGCGCCTCAGATGACCGCCGCGGAAATCCTGGATGCGGTGCCGGAAATCCGCACGTTCTGCCGCATAGATGCCATTCAGCTGATGAACATCGATTCCACCAACATGTCCCCGGAGTGCTGGCTGCAGATGGCCGCGTGCGTGGAAAAAAACTATGGGGCCTATGACGGGTTTGTCATCACCCATGGCACGGACACCATGGCGTATACCTCCTGCGCGCTGTCCTATCTGATTCAGGACAGCGGCAAGCCGGTGATTCTGACGGGGTCCCAGCGTTCCATCTTCTTTCAGGAGACGGATGCCCGCAGGAACCTGACGGATGCCTTCGCCGCAGCCAGCCTGGGGGACCTTCAGGGGGTGTACATTGTCTTTGACGGGCGGGTGATCGTGGGGACCCGGGCCAGAAAGGTGCGCACCAAATCGATGAATGCCTTTGACAGCATCGATTACCCGGACGCCGCCCTGGTGAGGGACGGCAGGATCCTTCGCTACCTGTCTGGCAATAAGACGCGGCAGGGGCCCAGATTCTTCCACGAACTGGACCGGCATGTATGCGTTGTGCGCCTGATTCCGGGCATGGACCCGGAAATCCTCCTGCAGCTGTCCGCCACCGCCCATGCCCTGGTGATCGAAAGCTTCGGGGTGGGAGGCCTGCCCTGCTATGAAAACAGGGACTTCCTCCGGGGGATTGAGACCATTTCCCGGGAGGGAAAGCCCATTGTGATTACCACGCAGGTCCCCCATGAGGGAAGCGATCTGGAGGTCTATGCGGTCGGCGCTCAGGCCTCCCGGCTGCCCATGGTGATGCAGGCTTATACCATGACCGTTGAGGCGGTGGTCACCAAGCTGATGTGGCTGCTCCCTCTGGCAAAGTCCCCCGGGGAGATCCGGGAGATGTTTTACCGGAGCATCGCCTTCGATCTGCTGCATTTTGAAAGCATTCGTGAAGAGAAATGCATCCTTTGAAGAGCCCGGTCTGACGGACGGCATCGCAGGTGACCGGGGACAGGAAGGGAAACGGAAAAATAGTTGAAAACAGGAAAGCATTCTGTTACAATTATAAAAAATCGGGAGACTCTTCTGGAAAAGCGGAAGACGGTCTGCGTCGAATGAATGGATGCCTGTACACCGGGTGCCCATTTTTCGAGATATATCCAAATGATTGAGGAGGAAGACAACATGACCAGAAAGATTGGCGTCCTGATTCTGGCGACGGTTCTGATGATCGCGGTGTGTGCCGTGGCGTCAGCAAGTTTGTACTATGTGACGGGCAACGGTGTCCGCGTCCGCAGCGGCCCCGGAACGGATTATGCGATCCTCAGCCACCTGAACCGCGGCGCGAAGATCAATGTGGAAAGCATCAGCGGCGGCTGGGCCAGAATGACCCTTTGGAGCGGCTCTGATACAGGCTATATTTCCACCCGTTACATCAGCCGCAACAAGCCCAGCTCCGGTTATTCCCCCACCCCGTCCTACAACGGAAACTATCAGGCCTTCACGCCGGTCAGCTACTATGTCATCGTGAACCCGAAGAACACCTATGTGAACATGCGCTGGGAAGCCAGCAAGGCCTCTCCTGTCCGCAGGATCTACTACTATGGCGCTCAGCTCAAGGTCATTGCCGAGAACGGCAGCTGGGCCCAGGTCATCGACGAGTCTACCGGAGAAGTCGGTTTCATTATGAAGAGCCTGCTCCTTCGCATCTGATCCCGTTTTCCGGTGATTTGAGTTTTTTACAAAAGGAGATTAGAGTATGAAGAAACTGGTTATCGTTCTTTGCCTGATCCTCTCGCTGTGCTGCGTGAGCGCTCTTGCGGAGCAGCCCGCAGAGAACACCTATGAGCTTTGGTCGCACACCTTCAGCGAGGAGAATGCCGATGGCAAGCAGGTTGAGCAGACCGTGGCCGTTACCCTGAACACCAAGGCCCCCGTGGATCTGTCTGTGGTGCAGAATGACGTCAACGATGGGTATATCGCTATCGTCAGCCGTGCCGGTTCTGCGCCCGTGTCCATTGACATTTATCCCGCCGATGTATATATCCACGCCAATCTGAGCAAAGCCTCCGACGAGCAGGCCAAGATTCTGGTCGATTACATGACGGAGCAGTATGAGGAAGGAACCTACACCCTCGACAAGTTCACCGATGATGACGGAAACACCTTCCTGGCTCTTGCCACTCCCACCATTCACAGCGCCATGACCGTTGTTGAGAACATCGAGGTTGAGCTGATCCAGGCCCACTTCGAGGAGCATTTTGCCGAACTGTCCGACGGTGACAAGGACTTCGCAAAGGAAATCCTCTTTGGCCTCAATATCAAGGAAGTCAGCATGGAAGTGAAGGATAAGTAATCCCTTCACCCGTTTATCAGAAAAAACCGCCAGGCAGTTCGCCTGGCGGTTTTTTTGATCAGGAAAGGTCAGGACTCGTTTCGGTTTTCCTTGACAAGACGGATGCAGAGGGCTATACTCTCTCTGTCGCTGAAGGATTTCAGCCGAATTTGCGCTCGTAGCTCAGTTGGATAGAGTGACAGACTCCGACTCTGTAGGCCACACGTTCGAATCGTGCCGGGCGCACCAAGGGAATTCATCTGAATTCCCTTTTCTTTTTTGTCGGGAAACATCCGGACGGCAAGCTGCCTGAACGGGAATAGAGGAGGAACAGATGGGATCGTTAGACATCCGGGAACTGAGTTACAGTCAGATGACCTTCGTGTACAGACAGTGGATTCTCCAGGATTTTGCACCGGATGAGGTCAAGCCCCTGTCCATTCTCCGCAGGCAGAAGGCCCGACATGCTTATTTGCCCCTTGGCGCATTCCGTGACGGGGAGATGGTCGCTTACGCATTCGTGACGAAGGGGCGTATTCAGGGGGAGGACTTCGCTCTGCTGGATTATTTTGCTGTTCTCAGGGACTGGCGGAACCGGCAGGTAGGCAGCGAATTCCTCCGGTGTCTGAAGGAAAAAAACAGCTGGCAGCTGGGCCGGGTTTTTCTGGAGGTGGAGGTGCCCGGAGAGGAAACGGCTCCGCAGGCGCGGGCGGTGATGGAGCGCAGGCACAGGTTTTATGAGAAGAATGGCATGTGGGACACCGGGGTTCGTTCCAGGGTCTTTGGCGTTCCATATGCGGTCCTGTCCTTCCCCGGAGACGGGAAGGGAGGCGGAATCTCTCCGGGGGAGGCTTATGCCGGGCTGTACCGACAAATGCTTCCCCGGGAGATGTATCGAAGCTGTATTCAGGTCCGGATGCCCGGACAGAAGGAAAGGAGTCCCCGCGGATGAAACTCGTTGAAACAGGATTTCGGCCATGTTTTGGCCAGTTCGCAGCCTTTGAGGTTCCTCCGGAAGTCCAGAAAAGGATCCGACCCGGGAAGAAAGTGGCGGACTGTCTGCTGACCTGGGGATATCTGGACAGGGAAGGCACGCCGACTTTGCAGGTGCTCTGTGCGGGCAGCAGGGCAGGTACGCTGTACCACTTTGAGGAGGAGGTGCAGGCCGGGGAGCCTGTATGGCTTAAGGCCCGCGAAGCGGCACAGTTTCCCTATGAATGTTTTGCGTCACAGAAGGCGTACTTTGAAAGGCGTTTTTCTGACATGCTGGCAAGGACGCGGGAGGAGGTCTCCGAGCAGCTGCAGCAGCTTCGGAACATGGAGCTGCTGGATGAATCCAGGGAAGCGGACTCCTTTGATGTGGTCCGTGTGGAGCTGCTTTGCGGAAACCGCGGGACGGAAGTGTGCAGGGTACGCATGACCGGTCTTGGGGAAACCTGGATCGAGGGCGTGCTCCTGGAGGAACCCTCGCAGGATCTCGGGTGCCATCGGGGAGAGACGCTGGGGGTCTTCCTGCAGGATACACGGGAGGGAATCAGGGCCTTTTCAGATGTTACCCCGAAATAGGAAACAGGAGCCGGGATTCCGCCGAGACGCTTTCTCCCGGTGCTCGAAAAGAGGATTCCCCTGCCGAAAGGCGGGGGAATCCTCTTTTTGTCTGTATGGGAAGCAGAACGGACATCCCGGCGGAGAGGGAAAACATCGGATGAATTGTGCAAAATCCTTTGCAACTGACAGGACCGCACATCAAAAATCTGTGAGAAAGAACAAATCACAACGAAAATAAATAGGAAAAACTGCCCAAAAAACAAAGTAATATTTACGTACATGACCTGAATCGCTTAATATGTTAATAATAAAAATCCAGATAGACAACGGACATACAAAAGATGGTTGTGACTGCGGCAAAGAAGGGGCGTCGGCGCCCGGTCAGAGCTGAAATGGAAACTGAAATCTGAAGGAGAGGAAAACGGTATGCGACTCAACGGGGTTGAAAAGAAGGAACTGTTGGATGCAGGATTGAGTATCGTGGAGGAGAGGGGACTGGATAAGCTGAGCATCCGCTCGGCATCGACAAGGGTCAGGGTATCCACGCAGCCATTTTATTCCTATTTCATGAGCATTGACGCTTTCAGGACGGGCGTGCTGGAGTATATTGCGGAGCTGTATCTGGAGGAAGCCGACAAGGTGCTCAGCAAGGAGGCACCTGCCGTTTCATACGCGCTGTTTATCAATGATTACATGCAGAAGCATGCATACCTGTATGATGCCATTGTCCGTGACGGTTTCTTCAGGAAAGAAGCGTATCATACCTGGATACAGAAGATTGTGGAAGACCAGGTCATGGCAAGTGATGCGCAGGAGAAGCCCGTCAGCCAGGAAAAAGTCAGGAATTTTCTGGTGTGGGCTCATGGAAGGACGCTGATGGAGGAACCCTTGGAGGCGGCTGAGATGATCCAGGAGATCCGGGAAATGGAGAAAGAGGGTATTCCTGCGGTTCCGGCGCATTTCCGCTTCCGGGGAATCGAGATCTGACATCGGAAAACGATTCAGACCATTGGAGAAACAGGGCTGCCGCCTGGTCGCCGCTGTATGCGGGAGTCATCCTGCCTGTTCAAGTTTGATGAATGATGCTGCCCGGATTTCCGGCTCGGGAATCTCCGGGCAGTTTTCTGTTTGAAGCAGACACAGGGCGAATTCAAACGGTGACACCATAGCGGGGTGCAGGGCATCATCGGGGCAGGGTGAAGGGAACCGCTGCGTTTCTCATTGCCACCCGGCAGGAGGTCCCTGAAAATGTCCGCGCATGAGATTTCTCCGTCCGGGGCCGCCCGGGGCCTGGGGCGGAGCCGTCTTTCCAGAAGGAGAGGCTCAGGAATGTGGAAAAATGCCCTGCAGACGAGAAAAGCATCCGGCAATGTGCCGGATGCTTTTCTTCC